>JBBRUB010000117.1:0-8086 GCA_038248175.1 Cytophagales bacterium
CGTCGTTGGCTACGGCGGTCATCGCTTTGTTGAGTCGGCCCGGTTTGCCGGTAATCGTTTGTTTCCATTCGCTCAGCCTGCCAATGGCGTTGGCCAATGCGGGCGGTACCCGCAGCGTTGGTGGCCGGACATTCATCCAGTTGGCAAACAGGGTGAAGGCCTCCTGGTAACTGAGGTTTTCGTTACCCAGTATATACGATTCGCCGATGCGTCCCATTGTGAGGGCATTTACGGTGGCCGTAGCTACGTCGGCTACGTGTACATAATTCTTGCCACCCGCCGGAATGCCCGCCATCTCGCCCTGAAACAAAGCCAGTAGCAGGGCGTTGGACGTAGTCTTATAATCGAGTGGGCCGAGCATAAACGTGGGATGAACCTGCACGGCGGGCAAACCGTCCTGCCGAACGGCCTCCGTAACCAGGTCAGACGCGGCCCGTTTGCTGTCCATATAATCCAGCCCGTATTGACGACCCATGTAGGGCGAAGTTTCATTGCCCGGTTTCTCTTTGGTACCAAAGCCAAAGACGTTGGCCGTCCCCACGTAAACAATGCGTTTTACGTCTGCCTGTATGGCAGCGGCCAGTACAGCCGCCGTGCCGTTAATGTTTACCTCGACCACGGCTTTGTTCCGGGCCGGGTTCACCTGCGCCAGTGCCCCGGCGTGGATAACGTAGTCGCAGCCATAGACAGCCCCGCGCACGTTGGCAGCGTCACGTAAATCGCCCGTCCAGACATCGACTGGCAAGCCCGTTAACGCCCGTAAATCGCTGTTGGGCCTGACAAACGCCCGCACCGCGTAGCCGCAACGCAGCAACTCGCGGCAGACGTGTCCGCCCAAAAAGCCATTGGCACCGGTGAGGAGAACTGTTTTCATCCGTTCAGCATTTTACGGTACGTTTTTGCGATGCGGATGGGCGATATATTCATAAAAAATAGCGAGAAAGCGGTCAGGTTTGCCACCTGTACCCGCAGCCAGCTATTGGCTTCGTACTTCCGGGCCGACACAATTACGTCTTTGGGGATGATGCAGAACCGGGCCACGGCCCGAATACGGGTGATGATATCGAAATCTTCCATAATTACGTACCGCTTCTGGAAACCACCCAATCTGTTAAACAAAGACTGCGTAATGAATAGTGTCTGATCGCCCCCCCGGCTCATCAGCCCCGGCAATCGGGTGCCGTAGCTATTGAGTTTCAGCATTGGATGTTCCGAGGCAAACTTAAACCGGTAACATCCCGCGTCGTTGCCACCGGCTACGGCCTGCCGGACGTCGGCCACAAAATCGGGGTGAATCTTCACATCGGCATGAACAAAATACAATACGTCGCCGATGGCCAGTCTGGCTCCGTAATTCATCTGGTTGGCCCGCCCCGGCTGTGCCGACGAAATGACCCGCGCTCCTGCTGCCTGCGCCTGCGCTACGGTGTTGTCGGTGCTGCCGCCGTCCACCACGAGCAGGTCAGTCAGGTGCGTACCGTCATACTGCTGTATATCACAGATAAGCTGCCCGATATGCCCGGCTTCGTTGAGGGTCGGTACGATTACGGTGAGGGTCATTTTTTGTCTTTAGCAGGTCGGACACGAGCCGCACCGGCGCACCGGTCCAACCTCCTGTCGTTAAAACGCTTCGCCCATGGTCAGATACAGGCCGGTTGAGTTGTTGCCAATACCGTAGTCAGCGCGAATATTTAGTCTGTCATCGTTGATGCGTATCCGCAGCCCGGCACCACCAGCCGCTTTGGGTGCGTTGACCCGGAGTAGTTGCTGACTGTTTCCCAGCACGCCGATGCCCCCAAACACTACGGCACTGAGCCGCTTCCAGACGTTGACGTGCAGCTCGGTTTGGAGCAGGGCCGCGTTCTCATCGCGGAAACGGGCTTCGTAATAGCCCCGCAGCTTTTTACCACTGCCCAGGGCCGACATCGCATTGAACGGAGCCGTGCCACCCGTCAGGGCTCACGAAGTAATTCACGGCCAGAACAACCCGGTTGTTCAGCGACTGATACGATGACACGTCGGCCACGTACCGGTTATAGCTGAACTCGCTGCCCGTACCATTGCCGTGACCGAGGTACGAAAAATCCGCAAAAACGCCTTTGGCGGGATAGAAAACGTTGTCTCTGGTGTCGTAGAACAGGCCCACGCCCGCCCTAGAAATCAGGCTGCCCAGCCCCCCCGGCACCGTGTTGGTAGCCAGCAACCCATCAGGATCGACTTTAGTGACGTCGTACTTTTCGTATTCGTAGCGCAGTCCGGCATAGATATTGGGTCGGACCCGCCGGAACGCGTTGAGCTGGATGCGCGGAGAATTAACACCGTAATTCTCGGCGGGTACCTCGCCCTCACCAGCCCCGAAGAAGTTGTATGAGTAGTTGTAATAGCCTGCTTCGTCGTAGAAATAATACTGGTTACGGTCGTAGAAGACCTGAAACGGCACAAACAGCAGCAACTCTTTATTCTGCGTGTGAGCCCCAATAAGCTGGATATTCGACGGGCGGGGCTGGCTGGTGCTGTTACCTGTAGCCCGGGCGGTGTCATCTTTAACAAGCCGATAATCGCGCCTGAACCGGAACGTAGCTGACAGGGCCGCCCCGTAGGCAAAGCGCGTTTCGGGCGTGTAATAGACCACCGGAATTGGAAACAGACTAAAGGCTTTGGGCGTATTGGCCTGCCGGATCGAGTCGACAGGCTGGGCAAAGCCGCTGCCACAAAATCCGATCAGCAGGTAGATTATGTAGCAAAAAGCCCTCATAAAGCAGCAAACAGAGATATACTGTTATACGGATTAGCTGTAAAATTGGATTGTTGCCAATCGAATTACAAAGCTACCGTAAAATGACGGACCACCTGGTAAGGGCTTTTTGAGTGAATGAGTGGAACGTTAGGTGTGCTTACTGAGAAGCCTGATGCCAGCCTTACCAGTTGGCCCGTCGCAGCTTATCGGGCTGTACTACCCGGATGCCGCCCGCCGATGTGGTCTCGATCAGGCCGTCGGTGCGAAATTCGCTCAGGGTACGGATGAGCGATTCCGTGGCCGTACCCACCACCGACGCCAGGTCATCGCGCGAGAGCTGAATCAGGCCATCGGGTTGCTGTTGGTGCAGCCGCAGCAGCGTATCGGCCACGCGCCGACGCAGCGAACTGTACGCCATGCTCAAGAGCTGTGTCTCCCGCTCACTCACGCGCCCCGCCAGCAGCCGGATAAACGCCTGACTCACCGCCGGGCTGGCCAGCAGTAACTGCTCTACTTCTTCTTTGGGAATATACACCAGCTCCGAGTCGTCCAGCGTCAGGGCCGAGTCGGTGTAGTCGGTATTGTCAAGCAGGTTGAGGTAACCGAAAAACTCGCCGGGGCCGTAAACGCCTGTAATCAGTTCTTTGCCGTCGGTATTGGTACGTACCGTTTTTACTTTGCCGGTCTGTACGTAATACAGCCGCGTGGGTTCATCGCCTTCAGTGTAGAGGTACTGTTTTTTGCGGATCGAATGCGTTTTTCGGTCGGCGGGCAGGGTGCTGAGGTCGGCTACCTGCCGGGCGTTGTCCATGAACGTATCGAGCGCGCTGGCGGGGGTATCTTCGGGCTGGAGGTGCTGAAACCGCATCAGCCGCCCTTCAATGGCACTGAGCAGCTCTGACTCGTCGAACGGTTTGGTCAGGTAATCGTCGGCACCGAGTTCCATGCCTTTGCGAAAGTCAGAACGTTCGGTTTTGGCGGTCAGGAAAATAAAGGGTATGCCGGATAGCTGCGGATTTTTGTTGAAAATGTGCAGCACCCCGTAGCCATCCAGCACCGGCATCATAATGTCGCAGATGACCAGATCGGGCCGGGTTTCGAGGGCTTTTTCGACGCCGACTTTACCGTTTTCGGCAGTTAGTACCTGGTAGCCGGTCAGCTCAAGAATTTCGGCGGTGTTCTCGCGGATAGCGTTGTTGTCTTCGATGAGTAGGATGGTTTTCAAGAGCGTATGAGGAGAAGAGTTAGAGTAGATTTTTCTGTCGGTACTCTGTGAAAACAGTCAGCACGATAGCTCGCTGCGATGATTCAAGCAAAGGCAAAACAAGGGCAGAAAATTGAGCGACGTTGGCTACCGCATACCGACGCAATAGCGTATGTTGCAATCTTATGTTTTGCGCATTGTCGTCCATTTGGCGAAACATAATCTGTAAGATCAATTCCAGTTTTTCGTCTGAAATATGCCCCATAGCTAACGAACCAAAAATTGTATTTATACTCGATATGAAGGCGTTAAGCGTTCTTAATCGATTAATCTTCAAATTCTTCCGGTTCAGGTTCGTCACTCGTATGGTTTGGTCTCCACGCTGATTGATGCCGTCAAGTCCAATCAGGCTTAACCCTTCTCCACGCGGGTCGATTTCTACGCCGAGGAAGTTAATCGGATCATCGATTTCAGGGTGTAGCAGGTACGGTTTTTCAGTCAATAGGTGTGGGCTGTTAGCCTTGACTTTATCCTGGTCAGGTTGCCCGATTGGGGTCAGCGGTGGGCTACTTTGGCGTAGCCCCAGTATGGGAAATTGATTGCCTTTTCCACCCGACGTGTTGCAATCATGGCAGGAGGGGATTAGGTTTGACCACTCATAGCAAAGCCAGTAATAGCCGGGGTGTACCTTGTCTTCGGCCACCCGCTTTTTAGGGCGGTAATGCTCAACTTCGGCTTTGCAATCCGTTTCGCAATAGGCACACTTGCCGAGATAGTACTGGTTCAATTCGTCAATAACCCGCATCTGTCGCTTCCCCTCAATGTCATAGTATGGGTCCTGATACAGGACTTCGCGAATCGACTGTACATCACCACTGTCAATAAGTTTTTGCAGCGCATCCAGCGTTTTTGGATTGGTCAGAATGGCTGGTTTCTTCTGTTGA
Organism: Cytophagales bacterium; assembly: GCA_038248175.1. Lineage (GTDB taxonomy): Bacteria > Bacteroidota > Bacteroidia > Cytophagales > Spirosomataceae > Spirosoma. Next base: position 4,886 of record JBBRUB010000117.1, read on the forward strand.
TCTTTAACTACCGGTCGCATACCTACTTTTCCCGGATAAGCTCTAAAAGTTCAGCTTCTCGCTCTGGAGACAGAAACTGATTGATGGTTTGCCGTAGTTCACGACCGGCTTCTACTTCTGCATACGTATCTTCCGGCTGTATCATCCGGTCGTCGGGTTTGCTTTCCGGTATGAGATCGTTGAAGCCAAAAATTGGCGATGACAGGATAGCGTTGGGTGTCAGAACCGAGAAATCAACGTCCAGCCGTTCAACGACAATGCTGGTTTCTTCAGAACGCGACACGTGTAGCAACACTACGCCCGCATCTTTGGGTATGCCTAATAAGGGTATGGGGCTATGCGTAGAGACAATGAATTGTAGATGCGGAAATTGACGGGTAAGTACTTCGGGTAACAGCTTCTGGTACGTTGGATGCAAATGCAGTTCGAGTTCATCGATCAGAACAATGCCCTGTAAATCAGAAACGTCTTCAACTTTTTGCTTCGTGGAAAGACGGTACACCATATCGCCAATCATGGCAATGATACTGCGAAAGCCAGCCGCCAACTGACTAAATGACAGACCGTCAGATAATGGTGTCCCCGTCTTGTCCTGCTCTACGTAGCGTATATCCGGTAGCTCGTCAATCACGTCAATCCGAATATCGGTCAACTGTGGAATGAGCGTTTTGAAGAGATTGATTAATTGCTGATGAAACCGCTCATTGAATCTATACGTGTCTTTTAATAGCTGCTCAACATTGAGCAATAGGCCATCTGAGTTGAACAGATGGTAAGTGGTAGGCAATCGCTCCTCAATCATACTGCGCGTGACCGACGCGCTGACCTGTAACCGTGCTGAACCGTAGGTGGCCAGTTCATTACTCAGCTTTCTGCTTGCCGACTCGTGGCGGGGGGTGCGGGAATTTGTTTCTACAACTTTGCCATTGGCGTAGTACTCAACGCCTACAAAGGCCGCTTCGGGTACCAATCGCTGACCACTCTCGTCATAGTTACCATACAAACCAGCAGCAATAGCCTGTAACACGGATGTTTTACCATAACCGTTCTCGCCCGTCAGAACAATCCAGCGGGCTGATTCGGGCAGGTTATCAATGACAGTTTGTTTTATACCACGGAAATCCTGCACCCGAAGTGCCTTTAATCGAAGGTTTCTTTTGGCGGTAATAACGGGCGCATTGTAGTAAGGCTCCGTTTTTAAATATTCCTCGAACTGATTTTGGTCAAAGAAGAAGTAGCTGAACTCATCTGTTTTGATCGGCTTGATTAACGCATCAATATCTGGCTTTAATTCATTCAAGAAGTAGTCAATCTTACCAATGACTTCTGCCGGTTGTAAAATTTCTCTGACATAATTAAAGGAACCCATCACAGATTGACCATGTACATGCCGCACTTTTCGATCGTTGTCGTAGTCGAAATTATTGGAAAAATAGCGCTGAAGCTGACTTGATACTTCGGATACTTCAATTTTATAATGCTCTTCAAATTCCCCCATTAGGAACACTTTGCCAAATTCATTGACAATCAAATAAGCAAATAGTGAGTGCGCCCACTTTCCATAAAATAATACGTTTAGTATAGCCTTATCACCTATTTTATCCTCCAGATAGTAGGGAACTCCGTAGCGATTGGGTACCTCTATTGTAAAGAAAAAATCCTCTCCCTGCTCTTTAGCCTTGTGGCGTCGCTCCAGCAGATGGTCAAAGACTTTTTTGTGGATTACATCTATAGCAGTCATTGAGACTTAGTTTTTAGCTTATATCGGATTCATCTATGGCAATTTAGCAATTATAGCGCAACCGGTATCGACACCGTCACGGTGGTGCCTTCGTCCAGCACACTGGTCAGCGAAACGGTGCCGCCCAGCAACTCGGCGTATTTGGTCACAATGTGCAGTCCAAGACCCGTACCCGGCATGTTATTGGCGTTTTTGGCCCGGAAAAACCGCTCGAATAGATGCTCCTGGTCATCGGCTGAGATGCCAATGCCCCGGTCTTCGACCGAGAGTATCAACTGGTTATCCACGCAAACGCTTCGTACGGAAATGGGCTGATTGGGGCCGGAGTATTTCAGGGCGTTGGATAGTAGATTGACGAGAATCTTGCGCAGCAGCGACGGATCGAGCCAGACTGGAGCGGGGCAGTTCAGATCAGTATGTATGGTTTGGCCGGATTTTAGCATACCGCGCACGTCGTCTATGGCTTCGGCTATCAAATCGGCCACCACAACCTGGGCCGGGTGTGCTTCGATACACCCCTCTTCAAGACGCCCCAGCGACAGAAACTCTTCCAGAATGTCGTTCAGGTGATTAACCGACACCCGGATACGGTCGATGTGCCGCTGCCGTTTGTCCTGCTGACTGGTGTCGGGATATTTTTCGATGAGCGTAGCTGACGTCAGCACCGCCGTCAGGGGGGTTCGGAACTCGTGCGACGCCATCGATACGAAGCGTGATTTCAGTTCGCCCAGTTCGCGCTCGGCGTCTAAGGCGATGGCCAGTTCGTTTTTTGACTGTTCGAGTTGTTCCAGCGTGTTGAGCAGGGCATGAGTGCGGTCGGCCACTTTCTGCTCGAGGTCGGTATTGAGCCGCTCAATGGCGTCGCGGTGGGCCAATAGCTGCTTTTCGGCTTCTTTCTTGACGGTGACGTCGATGATGTAGGCTACTACGTAAAGCTGTTCATCCATCCAAAAGTAACTCAGGCTGATTTCTATTGGAAATACCGTGCCGTCGTGTCGGCGGGCGTGCAGGTCGCGGTTGTGGCCCATAGCCCGCACGGACGGGTATTCCACAAACGACTGCCGCAATCGCTCGTGATAGCCCGCCACGCTGACTGGCACGAGCAGGTCGATGGACTGCCCCAGCAGTTCGTCTTCGGCATAGCCAAATAGCTGCCGGGCCATCTCGTTGAGCGACACAATCTGCCCTTGCTGGTCTGACACGATGATACCGATGGTGGCGTTGGCAAAAACGGCTTCGTAGCGTTGGCGGCTCTGCTGGAGTTCCTGTTCAGCACGGTGCAGCCGGTCCTGATCGAGTATCCGAATCAGCACCAGCAGATAATCCTGATCCTTGAACGAGCTGATTTTCAGTTGTCCCCGAAATGACTTGCCCGAAATGCGGTTCATTTCGACGGTCTGCTCGTGACAGCCCGTTTGCTGTACCTGCGCCAGCCAGCTCGCTCGTTCTGCTTCGGTCAG
>JBBRUB010000118.1:0-8085 GCA_038248175.1 Cytophagales bacterium
ATGCCAAACACGCGAAGGCCAACTGGCAGTTTACAGCAAAAGATGCCCGTATCAAACTGCACAAGCTATACCCGACTACTTAATCTTTAAGTAACACTAGTCTAAAGATACAATGGCCTGATCGCTCTTTTTAAGCGTATAGGCGGCTATAACCTATGCTCAATAAACCTCTCTCCCTGTTATCTCCCTAAAGGGCCTGACACCATTGTCCTGTTTAATTAGGCAGTAAAGCTTTTCAGCCCGTTGCTTGGGCGCCGAACTGCCGAATATATGTGGTCTTACCCTGGGTCAGGGATTCTTTTACTACGTCAAAAAAACTTTCGACCACTTCCTGACTGGTAGCGGGGTCAAGTCCCGTCTGGTGGGTAACCCGCCGTAATAAATCGTGCTTTGTCATAATTGGATTCCGCGTTTAACTTTTCAGCACGTTACCAGCCGTTCGACCCGGACGCAGTTGACGATGCGATCACTGATCCGTTTAAAGAGATTGGAGACGGCAGTGACATGCTGCGTGTTGTTAGGCAGATAGCCTTCATAAAGGACGTTACGATTATCACCGCTGAGAAATATTGTTGCAATCTGCCAGTCGACGGCGGCTTTGTCGGTGATGTCGAGGTAGTAAAACGTCACCAGCAGATCACCATCGGGGGTTCCCGTCAGGCGAAAGGCAGTATGGTTGATCGGTTCGTCGGGCGTGTCCATAGTATAGGTCGGGTTAGCGACAGTCAAAGTCCCAATTTATCAGTTGCATTGTGTTCCAGAACGTCACAACGGTAGTCATAGCGATTAATCATAACGGTGTTTCGGTGCTTGGTCTGGTTCACAATGACGCGGTTGTCGATGCCGTTCTGTTTTGAAATGGTCACGAACGAAGCCCGCAGAGAATGAGCGGTAAACTTAAGCCCGTCCGTACTATGCCCCAGCGTATTGCCTACGACCCGGTTGACCCATTCGGCACTGAACCGTTTGCCAGTCACCAGCTTGCCACGCTGGTGACTGCAAAAGACGGGATTGGAACCAGCTCCCACCAGAGGTGGTAAGTCAGTCAACAGAGTTTCTAGCGCGGTCATGGCACAGTACGGCCCATTTACACGCCTTACAGCCTTTTCTTCCACTTCACCCAGCTGATTGGTTTTGGAATGCATCAGCCGGATCAGCACGCTTCCCTTATCGACACTCAGATGGGACACATCCAGACTCACCAGTCCATCACGCCGGAACGGGCCGGTGAAACCAAGTAGCAAAATTACCTTGTCACGTCGTCCCGTTGTGGTTGGCGGCAGGGCATCAACCGCATGTGTTAAGGTGTCAATGGTAAAGTCGGGAGCCTGCCAAGCAGCCGATTTCCAGTTTCCAGCACACCGGGAACGCACCACAGGTCAGGGAATGGAGAAGGCTGGGTCATAATCTGTTGGTAAAAAAGTTTATTGGAGAGTCAAAGGATCGACCAAAAACCGGTTCAGGCCAGGTAATGGCCGAGCAAGCCAACCGCTACCATAATAACAATCATAACCAACGTCCGATAGGAAACCTTGTCTTCTGAACCGAAGCCGGTATAGAGTGCGCCGATGAAAAAAACGGACGGTAGCACCCAGCCGATCAACACGGCATTCCAGGTCCACATGGCTTCCTTGTACATATGGCTGTTGCCGCAAAAAAGCAGGAACAGGTACACGCCCAAGACCAGACACAGAGAGCTAACGTCATCGAGATCCCATCTTGTTTTGGCCGACTTTTTAGCTGTTTTGTTAGTGATGTTCGGGATCATAGGTAATGGAGTAAACGGGTGACTAATTGAACTGATTTCAAAAAATAGACCGGTGCAATTCGAACAGTAATCCCAAAGGCAGGTCCCCAGCAGGCGGAATTCAATATGGTTAATTGGTTCGTCAGGCGCTTCCATAATATCGGTCGGTTACGATACCGATTCATTTGCGATGGTTTAATTCCAGAAGTCTAACTGCGTTTCTACTGATACTTGATTAACAGGTTCGACACCGATGTAATAGCTATCGCCAAGGGGTCCACCGGGTGTTCGCGGTCGCACAGTCCAGGAAATCATGATATGCTCCCTGCTGTTGTAGGTAACATCTCCTTTTATCAACGCTGATTCAAAATCGCCTTCTACCGGAAGTTCTGGACACTGGTGATAGTCAACCGCCAGCCGCCTTGCAAATGTTTCCGCAGGCGCTTACTCCATAAATGACAAATAATGCGCCCCCTCAGAAACGCTGTCGCGGTCATAACGCTCAGTAATAAGTAGGTACATACGCTCCGGGATTAAAGGCTGATACTATATGAACACGTTACTCCTCTCTGTTAGCTAACTCCCCATCGACTTCGGGTGATAGTCTGGTCGTCTGGTCATAAAAAGCCTCCAATTCAGCAAGTCGGTCGAGAACTTTGATAGGTACCAGGGCGGCCACCTGTTTCTCGCCTTTGGTCAGCACAAATGTTTTGCCCGCGTAATGAGTCTGGTTGACATATTCCCCGGCCTGCCGCCGAAATTCACTCATGGCTATCGCCTCCATTTGCTTGGTCTGTTCGTGTGCACAAATATGGCTAAATTGCATCGGTGTACAATGCAACTATCCGTCTAATTTTGCCAAATGTTGGATTTGGACATATACTTTATCAGCAGCTACTCTCTGCCATGAACCGATGACGTGGTCTTTAAAAATTTAAGATACTATGCTTATTGATGAATTGAGCAAGTGCAAGGTTTTAAAAACAGTACATTTTGTATTAGTTGACTGATTGAAAAATTAGGTATGATAATTAAATCTTAAGTAACCCCAAATCTCAACCGACTAATTGACACAGTTCAGTTTTTTATAAGTTTCGTTCATTCCGGCGTAGTCATTATATTTGTCTGAAAACTCCTGATCAAATGACTATCACGCCAGATCGTACTGGTCAATCACTGCCCCTGATCGTCGTTGCCGCGACCGATCTCCCGCAACTGTCGGAGTCGATGCCTGATTTGACGTTGCCACCCGGATTAGATCCTGCCCAACAGGCCTACCTGCTCAAAGGAATACAGGGAGCGGCCAACACGGCCAAAGCCTACGCATCTGATCTCAGGCAATACCGGGCATACTGTTCAGGTGTCAATCAACCTGCGTTGCCAGCCAGTGCGGATCTGCTGGGTAAATACGCCAGTTACCTGGCCAACGACCGCCGCCGAGCCTTTTCGACGATAAACCGCCACCTGGCCTCGATTAGCAAATGGCACGAGTTACAGGGGCTGGTGTCGCCCCTGCGTGACCGCTGGCTCAAGGCCACACTGGAAGGTATTTCACGCCAGCACGGTACGATGCCCCGGCAGGCGAAAAGTTTCGATATCAACGTGCTGAAGATGATTTGCCGGTCGATGACGCTGGAGCGGGAGGAGGTTCCCTGCCTGGTCGCCCTGCGCGACAAACTGGCTTTGTTGCTGGGCTTTCTCGGCGCGTTTCGCCGGTCGGAATTAACGGGGCTGCTGGTGGAAAACATCCAGTTCAACGACCGGGGATTTACCATCAGCAGTTACGGCAGTAAAACAAACCAACACGGCGCGCGCGAAGACAAAGGGTTTATTTTTAGTGACGATCCGCTACTGTGCCCCGTGAAGCTGATGCACCGCTGGCTTGCCCTGCTGAATAGAACAAAAGGGCCGTTGCTGGTACAGATCGAGAAAGGTAACTGGCTGACTGATAAACCGCTGGGGGGCGTAGCCATCGACCGCATTGTCAAACGGCGGGTGGGCACAAACTACTCGGCGCATAGTCTGCGGGCTTCCTTCGTGACCAACAGCAAGCTGGCCGGTGCCCAGGACTCGGAGATTATGCGACAGACCGGCCATAAGACATCGGCCATGATTCAGCGCTATACGCGGCTGGATTCCATCATGGACCACAACGCGGTCAGTAAAATTGGCTGGTGAGAACTGTCTTGTGGCGGGTTGGGAAAGGATGCACTGGTAAGGTAAGTCAGGTGGCATGAGCATTGCAAAGGCATACCCGCTACGCGAACGATCATTTCTCTGGTGCTATACTTACCTTAAGTACCGAATTCTTTATCAATCGGTGTGGACTATTTGGTATCATCAAACAAATTCGTGACAAAGTACCAGACATGTTTTTTGTCTATCTTGCCATTTTGTCTTATCTTTAGGTATGGAAACCCCAGATGGATTCTCAATCATTGCTACTCTCGACCAGGGACTGGCTGGTTCACATATTGACCCCTTAGTGAGTCAGTTAGGCGTTACGCTCAAGGAGTTCGCCGACCTGCTCGGGGTAGCGGAACGCACCCTCCACCGCTTTCGCAAGGCCACGCTGTTAGACCGCGCCATAGCTGAACGGATCGTTTTAATGGAAGCGTTGGTCAAACATGGTCTGGACGTGTTCGACGGCGATCAGCCTGTGTTCGCCCGCTGGCTCCGCCATGCACTGGGTGAATTAAATCAGCGCCCCCCGCTGCACTGGCTGACAACGGCTACGGGCATTCGCTTAGTGGATGAGGTATTGACCCGAATCGACTATGGCATCTACGTATAAGGGATTGTTGGGACGGGCAGCCCGGTGGCCCTGGTTTATATATAGGCACGGGTAATTCATATATGATTGTTTATCGACTTATCCGGCAACGCTATCAGGATACCCCCCTTTCGGCACAGGGGGCCTTTTTGGTGGGCGGACGCTGGAATCCGCCCGGCTATCCGATTCTTTACACCTCAGCTACGCCCGAACTTTCCTTGCTCGAAGTATTGGTTCACCTCAACCCGGCTGATCCCAAACCGGCATTTTGCTGGGTTGTTCTGGAGGTACCCGAACAAGGCGACACTGTTCAGGCGGTTGATTTAACCCCGAACTGGTACGAAACATATCAATATCGTACCACGCAGGTTCACCTGCGGGCGTGGCTGAGCCAGCCATCCTGCATAACCGTACAGGTTCCGTCCGCCATCGTTGAGCTATCAGCCAATTATCTGATTCATACGGCCCATCCGGCCTTTAGCGACCAGGTCCATTTACTGGATATTGTCCCCTGCCGGGTGGACAGCCGGTTGTTGAAAACAGCACAGTAGGACACCCGCTGGCCCGAAATAGCTACACTATTTACTATTATTTTGTCCTACACCTAAATCGCTCAGCTATCTCTATAACACTGCTTCGGTTAATATCACCGAACACTTAGAAAGAGTCCCAAACGAGTCCAGGGTACCAACACTTTTATACAGTGTTTTCTGAAGGCCGACCTAATTTGAGCCGGTTGACACAACACTTCAGTTTACGTCAACACACTTGTTGCTCCGGGAAACAGGAACTCTTCAGCCTGGTTTTTGACGTAATCCGCATACCCAATATTATCTTCTACTATCAAAATGACCAACCTATCAGGCTTCGGTCAACTCCGGAGCAGCATCAAAATGGTAGCAAGGCATTTGTAGCTCCTGGATGCGGGCAAAACTGAAATTAAATGAGATATCCTGCCCTTGTTTGTCCCAATGGTATCCCTGACCAGCTAAGTAACGATCAAAGAGAGCGGGTTTATCCACAAGCGTGACGACCGGATATCCTTTGACTGTTCGGCTAACGGACAGCCGGCAGACACTAAGCCGGGGTAGGGACATTAGATTTGATTTGTAACTCTCCCGGGAAGACACGAAAACACGAACGGCCAGACGAGGCATATCATTGGATAATACGCTAAAAATCAGTTTGAAGGAGACCCCGTAACGGCCCGAACGTTGTTCCCAATATTTGTGATGTAGTAGCGCGTAAACGTCCGTATGGTACAAAGGATCTGTCGCCGACAGGACCGAGTAATCTGGTAAATTGAGTTCTTGCAGGTATATATCTGCCCACTCCCGTTGCTGCCCTCCTGACAGTAAACCGTCCTTAAGCAGGCAGGCTTTAATGTCATCAGCCGACGCCGGAATCCCATCGGCAGGGATTCCTGTTAGCAGATCACTTACCGTATCATATTCATCAGCCAGCGTATCCATGAACTCGGCCAGAACCTCAGGATCAATGGCCGAAAAATCAAACGTGTCATTAAATTTCATAGTCTCTGTAGTAGCGTTTTATTGCCTCCGCTCACCCTTGAAAATTGTCTAAAATTTTAGACAATTTCATACTTTTTTATTATTTTTTAATTCATTTAAGACAGCTATTTAATTTTTTTTCGGTTATTTTTGACCAGAATACGGGTCATATCGACCGTCGTAAGTACAGCTTTCTTTCTAAAGAAGATGAAAAAGCAAGCAATCACATTTCTTTCGGCACTCGCCGGTTTGAGCACACTACTGCCTATAGCGGGGCAGGCGTCCCCGGCCCCCAATCAGATGAATCCGGTTCGGCTTTATTGGACCATCCAGCAGGCCAGTGCGGTACTCGTGCCGGATAAGAAACATCTCATCGAAATAGCCCTTTCGTTGCTAATTTTCTTTCTCTTATTAGTGGTATGGGGCAGTTGGCAGGTCTTTTCTCCAGTCCCTTCCCTGAAAAAAGAAACGTACACCCCCGTCTCCTATTTAACGCCCGAACCAGCGCTATGAAACCGACTCGCGTGGCTCTGCAGCTTTTTTTTGGTACTGCCAGCTTGCCTCCCTTTGAACAAAGCCCCTTTGTTCGCTGGCTTGAACCTGTCCTAAAGCCACTCGTTTTCCGCATCATCCACCAGCCCTTTTTGCAGGCGTGGGGACTGCTACTGGTCATTTGGGCCATGCTGATGGGTAGTCTGCCAGGTTTGTATATCCTGACGGAAGCTTTGCTGAATCTGCTGGCCCTGTTCGTTCCGGCGGCCGCCCATCAGTTTTTTTCCTGGATGCTGAATCTGGTTCTCCTGGGCATTGGTATCTGGGGGATGTATTACGTCACGCGACTGAATCTAACCAAGCTATACTACTGGGAAGCCGAGAAGTATCCACCCTGGCCGTCGCCGAATCAAACCTGGTGGTTCTCATTATGGCACGAGATCGAGCGGTACATCTTCCGCCCCGAATTCATCTCACTGGCCATCGTAACCTTCATCTGGCTTCAGCTCACGCACTTACTGGCCGAGCAGGGCCTTCGGGCGGGGGTAGCCCTCGATTATCAGGTGTACATCAGTCTCTGGGTCCCCTGGCTGGTGGGGGCGGTCTGGCCAGCCGTCTCGGTCTTTGCCCACCGCCGGTACCTGGAAATCTGATCTTATCCAGTATATTTCGACCAAAAAAAACGCCCGGCTTCGGGCGTTTTTCAATTGGTGCATGGCTACTCAATTCTTTTCCCCGCTGGACGAATCGAATACCAGTATTGCGTCGGCTTCGATAGGCTGACCACCGGCTTCTTCCAGACTCATCAGAAAGCTGCCTGACCCCTCGTCACTCGGGGTTGTCTCTGCCGTAGCTGCGCCTGCACTGAGACCACTATGGTCGTCGAATGTTTCGTCGCTCAGTGCGACATCAATATAATCGGGTTGCTCTTGATTGTGGTCCATGTTGGCTTGGGTTAACGGATTTAACAGGTAATTTATGGGTATGGGAGGCACGGATAGACCAGTCTTTCCCGTATCGTCGTTTCTAAAATAGCTCTGCGTTTTGACGGGTACTGCCGAAGGTAGCCTGCTGTTGCTCCAGCATCTTTTCCTTTTTCACCAGCATTTTCTCCTTCTTTTTTATCTGCGCCTCGATCTGTTTCAGTTCCACTTTTTTTAGGCTCAGCTTCGTTTCTTTCAGGGTCAGCAGCGACTCTTTACGCGTCAATTCCGTGGCTCTTTTCCTCAGACCTGCCTGCTTGAACACCAGCGGCTTTGGCGACTCATTCCGTAATTCCTCCGCCCGCAGAAAAACGGAGTAGTTCGCCTTTGTCTCCTGACACTGTACCAACACGCTGATTTTGCTGGCCCCCTGGCGCAGCAGGTTTTCAATCAGAGCCGTGATCGAGTTGTCGCTTACTGCCGCGTCGGCAGCTGCTACGGGGATGACGGCGTGCCACTTATTGCGAAGGAAGTACTGCTCCACCCGGATCAGGGTCGCAGTGGGGTAGAGTCGGGTAACGGCAGAGAAATTCATGATTGTCAGGTAACCGGGAAGCCGCAGTAGCGGCCCGGTCGTAG
>JBBRUB010000119.1:0-8052 GCA_038248175.1 Cytophagales bacterium
ATCGACAAAATCGGGAATATCGAGTACCCGTAGGAACATCGGTACGGCCAGCCGCTGGTTTTCATCATCATCCTGCCGGGCGGAGCTACTCACCAGAAGGGTGTAAATCACCAGTTTGCTGCCTTCAACCAGCACGTTGAATGCGGTGGCCCGTACACCGGGAGCACGCAGCGTAATTACCAACTGGTCATCTTCGCGCTCAACCTGCATTGTGGTCTGGCTTGAGCCTCCATACAGGGTGTTGAGCAAATCAATCTGTCCGCCCGTTCCCTGAAACATATTTTCTATCGCTTTCATAGGAGTTGCTGTTTTCTATTCAGATACTGATCAATAATCAAACGCCGTGCCTAACCACTTAGGCGTCAGAATACCCGCCATGCTGTCATAAAAATCAGTCGTTTACAGCCTAAATATGCCGTTGTGTCGTAATCAGCGTGTACATCTTTATTTTCTACACTGTTTTGTCCGAGTGAATTATCTGAGAAAAACGTTGCTTAGCCGGGTATTTTTGGGGACATCTTTCCACAGCCCGACACTGGCAGAACTTGACCAGCAAAGACTGATTTAGGTCGGACGAAGCCGTACCTTTGCCGTATTATGCACATCCGAATTGGCACCCGCAGCAGCCGGTTAGCGCTCTGGCAGGCAGAACACATCCAAGCTCTTTTAGGAACCGGCGGGCTAACATCCGAACTGATCCTGTTTGAAACGAAAGGCGATAAGATTCTGGACCGGTCACTCTCAAAAATTGGCAGCAAAGGCATATTCACGCAGGAACTCGAAGAACAACTCTGGGCGGGTACTATTGATATTGCCGTACATAGTGCCAAAGATTTACAGTCGTCACTCCCCCCCGACCTCAGCATCATTGCCTTCACCGAACGCGAGCGGGCCAACGACGTGCTGGTGAGCCGCGATACGTCGCTGTCGCTCACGAGCGGGAAACCGTTTGTGGTTGGTACGTCCTCGACCCGGCGCGTGGCCATGCTCCGGCATTATTGCCCGCACATTCGGGTGGTGGACATGCGCGGGAATCTGCAAACAAGGCTCCGCAAGCTGGATGAAGGACATTGCGACGCGCTATTACTGGCCTACGCCGGTGTTCACCGAATGCAATACGATGATCTGATTGCCGATCACCTGTCCATAACGGAATTTACGCCCGCCGTAGGGCAGGGCAGCGTGGCCGTCGAAGCCGCCGATACACTGTCGCTGGATAAACTCGATGCCATCCGCAAACTGACCAATCACCGACCAACCGAGGTCCTCCTCACAGCCGAACGGGCTTACCTGCGCCGGATGGAAGGCGGGTGCAGCATCCCGATTTTTGCCCTGGCTACCCATACCGCCGATGACATCACGCTGGCGGGTGGATTGATTGGCTTAGATGGTACATCGCTGCTGCGTGGAATGTTCACCGGCCCCGCTACCGACGCCGAACGGTTGGGAAATGCGTTGGCCGAGCACATTCTGGCCCAAGGGGGCGACAAAATTTTGCAGACTATTCGCGAACAGCTATGATCGTTAAAATTGCTCAGTCCGACGCCGAAGTCCGGCGATGTCTGCCCGCCATGCTGGCCCTGCGTGCGCACCTGACTACCAACGATGCGCTGGAACGTATCCAGTTCCAGCAGATCAACGACGGGTTCATGCTGGCGTTCTTGGACGACGAAACGCCCACAGAACCGGCCCCCGCTGTCATTGGCTACCGAATCCTGAATTTCCTGCACAGTGGCAAGACCCTGTATATCGACGATTTATCGACGCTGCCCACCGCACGCGGCAAAGGCTACGCCAGTACACTGCTCGATTTCGTCATTGAACAGGCCCGGCAAACCGGCTGTCAGACCGTTTCGCTCGATTCAGGGCAGAACCCGGCCCGCTACAATGCGCACCGACTGTATCTGAAAAAAGGGTTCAATATCACCTCGCACCACTTTGCGCTGACCTTATGAACCTGTTCCGCATTAGCTGGCGCAATCTAATCGACAAACCGCTGAGCAGTTTCCTGAGCGGGCTACTGATGACGTTTGGCATTACTATTATCTCACTGTTGCTGTTGCTAAACAAGCAGTTAGACGATCAGTTCCGGCGCAACATCCGCGGTATCGACATGGTGATTGGGGCCAAAGGCAGTCCGTTGCAATTGATTCTGTCGAGTATTTATCAGATCGACGCACCGACGGGTAACATTCCGCTCGATGAGGTTACGCAGCTTACGCGCAACCCAATGGTTAAAACGGCCATTCCGCTCTCTATGGGCGACAATTATCGCTCGTTTCGGATTGTAGGCACCAATCAGAAATACCTCGACCATTTTGGAGCCACTGTAGCGCAGGGAGCTATGTTCCGGCAACCGCTCGAGGCCGTTATCGGTCCACGCGTAGCTGAAGCCGCCGAACTGAAACTCGGCGATACGTTTGCCGGTGCGCACGGCCTGGATGCCGAAGGCGCCCCCCACGCCGATACTAAATATAAGGTCGTGGGCATTCTGAACGCCACCAATACCGTAACGGATCAACTCATTCTGACGCCCCTGTCCAGCATATGGGCCATTCACGATCACCACGAAGAAGGAGATCATGCACACGACGAACACGCCGAAGAAACTCCGCGCGAGATTACCAGTATGCTCGTCAAGTTTCGTAATCCGATGGGTATGATGCTGGCCCGGAGTATTAATCAGACCTCCAGCGTTCAGGCAGCATTACCCAACATCGAGATTAATCGGCTGTTCGCGCTGCTTGGTGTGGGCGTTGAGACGTTACAGAAGCTGGCCATCGCCATCATGCTCATTGCCGGGATCAGCGTGTTTGTGTCATTGTATAATTCACTGAAAGAACGGCGGTACGAAATGGCCCTGATGCTATCGATGGGCGCTACGAGGGCACAGCTTTTTGGGATGCTGCTCCTCGAAGGTCTGGTGCTGGCGTTGATTGGCTTTGGGCTGGGTATTGGACTGAGTCGCGTTGGCTTGTGGCTGTTTTCGAGCGGTGTTTCGGCAGATTACCATTACGATTTAGCCGCTTTTGGCATCCTGCCTGAAGAGTGGGCATTGCTCGGCGTGGCGATCCTGATTGGGCTACTGGCGGCTGCATTGCCCGCGCTGGGCGTCTATCGCATGAATATTTCCCGCACGCTGGCTGAAGAATAAATCCCCCGGCTCCGTGGCGGTCCGTAAAAAAGTTAATTCAACCTTTTGAGATTGTGCCGGTTATTCGTAGTGTTACGTCGCCATATCGGCATCACTCTAAACACTTAATTCGTCATGGGATTCCTGTATTCAATCATTATCGGCGGCATTGCCGGGTATCTGGCCAGCGTTCTGATGGACAGTAGCAATGGCATTCTTGTCAACATTATTCTTGGTATTGTGGGTGGTTTTGTAGGCGGTTTCATCGCCAAAAAACTCGGCAACGATCCGTCCAACGACGGGCTGGTGATGAACCTGCTGATTTCGGTAGGCGGTGCCATTGTCCTGATCTTTTTAGGTCGGCTTATATTTTGATCCGTTTTTTCAGTCAAACGGAGACTCAATCGCCTGGGTCTCCGTTTTTTGTTTTGGGCTTTCCTATTTTTATCATATTTCGGTTGAGACATATACCTGAACTGGGTAGTTTTCAGGCCTGATTCCCTGAACTTTCGCGCCAGTTTGCGTTACTTTGCCCTCAGTAAGCAAACCCATCTGCCGACAGGAACATCCGCCGGCAGAAACAGGTCTTTTCGTAATTAACTTTTATTACTTCCTGAAAATGAGTACAATCCAAAGCGTTCATGCCCGGCAAATCCTCGATTCGCGCGGCAACCCCACCATTGAAGTAGATGTCCGCACCGAAAACGGCTACCTGGGCCGGGCTGCCGTACCGTCGGGTGCCTCGACCGGTAAGCACGAAGCCGTTGAACTGCGCGACGACGATAAGAGCGTCTATATGGGCAAAGGCGTCCTGAAAGCCGTTTCGAACGTTAACGAGCTGATTTTTCCCGAACTGATTGGCATGTCGGCATTTGATCAGAACCTGATCGACACCGTCATGCTCGAACTCGACGGTACGCCCAACAAGAGCCGTCTGGGTGCCAATGCCATTTTGGGCGTGTCGCTGGCCGTGGCCAAAGCTGCCGCACAGGAAGCCGGGTTGCCGCTCTACCGCTACATCGGTGGCGTTAGTGCCAATACGCTGCCCGTACCAATGATGAACATCCTGAACGGCGGCTCCCACGCCGATAATTCAATTGATTTTCAGGAATTTATGGTTATGCCCGCCAACGCACCGAGTTTTTCGGAAGCACTGCGGATGGGCGTCGAGATTTTTCATACGCTGAAAAGCGTCCTGAAAAAGATGGGACTGGCCACCAACGTAGGCGACGAAGGCGGATTTGCGCCAAACATCAAATCGAACGAAGAAGCAATTCAAACCATTGTTCAGGCCATCGAAAAAGCGGGCTACCGCCCCGGCGAAGACGTATGGATTGCGATGGACGCGGCCTGTTCGGAGTTTTACGATGCCGAAACGAAACAGTACCACTTCAAAAAATCGACCGGCGACCGGCTTACATCGTCCGAAATGGCTGGTTTCTGGAAAGACTGGGCTACCAAATACCCCATCCTGAGCATTGAAGACGGCATGGACGAAGACGATTGGGATGGCTGGAAACTCCACACCGACCTGCTGAAAGGTACCGGCGTACAACTCGTAGGCGACGACCTGTTCGTGACCAACGTAACGCGCCTGCAGGAAGGCATTGACAAAAGTATTGCCAACGCTATTCTGGTAAAGGTAAACCAGATCGGTTCGCTCAGCGAAACCATCGACACCGTGAACCTTGCCAAGCGTAATTCGTACAAAAACGTCATGTCGCACCGCTCCGGCGAAACCGAAGATTCGACCATTGCCGACCTTGCCGTTGCGCTGAATACGGGTCAGATCAAAACTGGTTCAGCCTCGCGCTCAGACCGTATGGCCAAGTACAACCAACTCCTGCGCATCGAAGAAGAACTCGGCGAAACCGCTTATTTCCCGGGACTTAAGTTTTAATCTTTTGTCATGCTGACCGGGATGCCGAACCGGTCAGCATGACAAAAAACCACCAAACCACTATGAACCGCATTCCTCGTTTTCTCCGCAACTTCTACACAGCTACGGCCCTGGGGCTGCTGGCCTGGATGACGTTGTTCGATGCCAACGACTTGCGCTCGCAGTTCAAAAACTGGTGGAAACTGCGCGAACTGGAGGGTGAGGTAACGTATTACAATTCGCAGATCGGGACCATCCGGCGCGACCGGAGGGAAGTACTGGGCAATGACCGGCTGCGCGAAAAATACGCCCGTGAAAAGTACCTGATGAAAAAGCCCACCGAAGACATCTTCGTTATAGTGGACGAGAATAACGAACCGTTAGAAAAATAATGACTGAATTGTGAATGAGCGAATAGGCTGATGCCAAAGGTATTCACTCATTCTATCATTCACTCATTCAAAATTGAGATGAAAAGCGTCCTCTTCGTTTGTTACGGCAATATCTGCCGGTCGCCGGTGGCGGAGGGAATCTTTCGAATGCTGGTGGCCGAAGCGGGTTTATCGGATCGGTTTAGCTGCGATTCGGCGGGTACGGCGTCGTTCCATATCGGGCAGCTACCCGACCGCCGAAGCCGCGAAAACGCGCTGGAATACGGCCTGGTCCTGACCCACCACGCCCGCCGATTCACCGGCGACGATCTGGCGCAATTCGATTACTTTGTGGCGATGGACGAAAAAAATCTCGAAGCCATCGAAAAGCTCAACTACCGCGCCACGGGCATTTACGCGACGGACACCATTTTTCTGCTGCGCGAATTTGACCCCGACGTCAGCGATCAGCCCAGCGTGCCGGACCCGTATTATGAAGGCCCCGAAGTCTTTGAGGACGTTTACCAAATTTGCCTGCGCTGCTGCCGGCAGCTACTCACTTATTTAGTTGCGAATGAGTGAATGGTTGCTGACGCTGGCAAGCTGACGTCGGAGGTTATTCGCTCATTCTCAATTCATTCATTCGCTCATTCACTATGAAGAAAGTCATCCTCATCATCCTCGACGGCTGGGGTATTCCGCTCAAACCCGACGTGTCGGCTATCGAAGCCGCCAACGTACCGTTTGTTCGGTCGTTGTACGCCAAATATCCTAACAGCAGGCTCGAAGCGTCAGGGCTGGCCGTCGGGTTGCCCGTCGGGCAGATGGGCAATTCGGAAGTAGGACACATGAACCTCGGCGCGGGTCGGGTGGTGTATCAGGATTTAGTCCGCATCAACAAAGCCGTTGCCGAACATACGCTGGATACGGAACCCGTACTGACCGATGCGCTGAACTACGCCAAACGGACCGGCAAAAAGGTGCATTTCATCGGTCTCGTGTCCGACGGGGGTGTTCACGCCCACACTGAACATTTGAAGGGCCTGTTAGCCATTGCACATAAACACGACCTGACCGACGTATTCGTTCATGCGTTCACCGATGGACGCGACACTGACCCAAAAAGCGGGTTAAGGTATCTGACCGAACTACAACAGGCGATGGCTGAAACGACAGGGCAAATTGCTACG
Organism: Cytophagales bacterium; assembly: GCA_038248175.1. Classification (GTDB taxonomy): domain Bacteria; phylum Bacteroidota; class Bacteroidia; order Cytophagales; family Spirosomataceae; genus Spirosoma. Next base: position 6,574 of record JBBRUB010000119.1, read on the forward strand.
GTAACGGGTCGCTATTTTGCCATGGACCGCGATAACCGCTGGGAACGCGTCAAAATTGCCTACGACGCAATGGTACGTGGCGAAGGCGACGTGCACTGCACACCCGAAGCTGTTCTTGACGTACTTCATCAGTCATACAATACAGGTGTTACCGACGAGTTTATAAAACCCATCATCGTTACTAAACCCAACGGTTCGCCGGTGGCGGTAATCGAAGACGACGACGTAGTGTTATGCTTCAACTTCCGCACCGACCGGGGTCGCGAGATTACGCAGGCATTGACGCAGCGCGACTTTCCGGAGCAGGACATGTACAAACTGAACCTATACTACGTCACGATGACTAAATACGACGATGAGTTCGTGGGCGTTCAGGTCATTTTTGAAAAAGACAACCTGCAACATACCCTCGGCGAAGTCATTGCCGGAGCCGGTCGCAAGCAGATCCGCATTGCTGAAACCGAAAAATATCCGCACGTAACGTTCTTCTTTTCGGGTGGTCGCGAAGAGCCATTTGCGGGCGAAAAACGGCTGTTATGCCCATCCCCAAAGGAAATGACCATCGTTGACGAGCAGGGCAATACCGTGACGATTCCGGTCAAGACCTACGATCAGAAGCCCGAAATGTCCGCCTACGATATCCGCGATGTTATTGTGCCGGAACTGGAAAACGAAGAAACGGACTTCATCTGCCTGAACTTCGCCAATACCGACATGGTGGGCCACACGGGCGTGTTCGAGGCCGTAAAGAAAGCCGCCGAGACGGCAGACGCCTGCACCAAAGCCGTGGTAGAGGCCGCGCTGGAACACGGCTACACAGCCATCATCATCGCGGATCACGGCAACGCCGAGTTTATGGTTAACGACGACGGTTCGCCAAACACCGCCCACACCACTAACCTCGTGCCATGTATTCTGGTCGACAGCCATTACCACCCCGCCCTGAACAACGGTAAACTCGCCGACATCGCCCCTACCATCCTGCAACTCATGGGCATTCAGCAACCCGCCGAGATGAATGGCGTCAGTCTGATTCGGGCGTAATAGTAGGGAAAAGCATAAAACGGGTAAGGGCTGACGCAATTTTGATTTCGCGTCAGCCCTTACCCGTTTTACACTCTGCTCGTTTTCCTCTACTCCACGTACATCACTTCGTTTTGCAGGAAATCCTGGTAGGTGTTTTCGAGACCCGCACGAAGATCGGTGGTATGGTGCCAGCCCTGGGCGTGCAATCGCGATACGTCCATGAGTTTGCGGGGGGTGCCGTCAGGTTTGTCGGTGTTCCAGCGGAGTTCGCCTTCGTAGCCAACAACATCCCGAATCAGTTCGGCCACTTCGCGGATGGTTACGTCTTCGCCAGTACCGATGTTCACGAACAGGTCGTCGTTATAGTTTTCCATCAGGAAGAAACAGGCATCGGCAAGGTCGTCGGCGTGCAGGAATTCGCGCCGTGGTGAGCCGGTTCCCCATACTTCGACC
>JBBRUB010000120.1:0-8048 GCA_038248175.1 Cytophagales bacterium
ACCAGCCCGACACGCAGCCCGTGCCGTACGACGCGAACCACGCTGATTTGCTGGGGCTGATGCGGCTGGTGTACACCGGTCTGCTCAAAACCATGACCGATGCCGACGCCCGCCGACACCTTCTGATGACCGAACCCTTCAACGACCACCCTTACCTGCTCGAAAGTTTATGACCGCTGATCTGATTAAGAATTTCGCTAACACGACCCTCGCTCAGGAGACGGGCGCGTTGTCTGACGCCCGCATTGCCGAAGTGGTCGATCAGTTTTTGGGCCTGGCTCCGGGCGTGGTGGCGCAGCGGGAGGATATCCTCAACTACCTGCGGTCCCGGTTTTCGGTGTCGCAGGATGCGTACCAGATTCTGGATATTGACAAAGCCGACCGCGTTCCGCCGTGGGTAAAAGATCGTCGGGCATCGGGCGAGCTGGTCTGGCAATTCTGGGAACGCTACCGGCTGTACATGCAGCCCAAACTGGCGGCCCCCACGCTCAACCAGTTAGACGACCTGACCAACGATATTCTTGACCGGCTGAGCAATCCCCGAACGCCCGGCCCGTGGGAACGGCGCGGTATGGTAGTGGGGCAGGTGCAGTCGGGCAAAACCGGTAACTACGTCGGGCTGATGAACAAAGCCGCCGACGCGGGGTATAAAGTCATTATCGTATTGGCGGGACTGCACGATACGTTACGAAATCAAACGCAGATACGTATTGACGAGGGGTTTCTGGGTTTCAACCCCACCGCCGACGCGCTGAGTCTCGCCAAAGCCAATAATCGAATTGGTGTTGGCAAGTTTAATAAGAATCTGGCCGTCAATGCCCTCACCACGCGGCTTGGCGACTTCAGCAAACCGGTAGCGCAACGTTCTGCTATTCCCGTTACCAGCAGTGACCCTATCGTACTGGTAATCAAGAAGAACCCCAGCATCCTGAAAAACCTGATTTTGTGGCTGGCTGCGCAGGGTGAAACACGAGACGGTAAAAAACTGATCGAGGACGTACCGTTGCTCCTCATCGACGACGAAGCCGACAACGCATCCATCAACACCAGTAAGGAAAGTATATCAACCATCAACGGTCTGATTCGCGCGCTGCTGTCGCTGTTTAACCAGTCGGCTTACGTTGGGTACACCGCTACGCCATTCGCCAACATCTTTATCCCGATGCAGGACGAGGCCGTTGCCAAAGGGCTGGATACCAAAATAAAAGGGTTTGATTTTAGGGTAGGGCAGGACCTGTTTCCGCGCGATTTTATCATCAACATTCCCGCCCCGTCTAACTACGTAGGGCCGGCCAAAGTGTTTGGCTTGCCCGCGGCTGCCCAAAGCGAACAGAGCGAAGAAGCTCTGCCCATTGTAGTGAATCTGGACCGTGACAACGGCACCCCCGGCGACTACGCCGACTTCGTACCTGACAAGCACAAAAAAGACGACCCTAAACCGAGCCAGTTACCCCCCTCGCTGACCCGCGCTGTCAGGCATTTTGTGCTGGTGTGTGCGGCCCGGCAGGCCCGGCAACAAACCAACCAGCACAACTCGATGCTGGTACACGTTTCGCGGTTTGTGCCGTGGATTGACCGTATTGCCTTGCTGGTTGACCAGACACTGAAAGACTATCAGCGGCAGATCGAGTTCAATACAGGACCGCTGTGGGGTGAGTTGGAGAAAATGTGGGCCGATGAGTTCGTTCCAGTCACGGCCACCATCCGAAAGGACATGGATGCTGACCCCAACGGCTACAAAGATTCGGAGATTCAGCCCATTACGTGGTCGGCCATCCGGGAAAATCTGTTTTCGACCATCATGAAAATAGAGGTACGGGCCGTACATGGACAAACCAAAACAACCAATCTCAAGTACCACAACATCACCCCGCTGAACTACGCGCAGGCCGAAGACGAAGTGCCACCTCGGTACCTGTCTGTCATTGCCGTTGGGGGCGACAAACTCTCGCGCGGGCTGACGCTGGAGGGGCTGAGCATCAGCTATTACCTGCGGGCGTCCAAGATGTACGATACGCTCATGCAGATGGGCCGCTGGTTTGGCTACCGCCCCGGCTACGTCGATTTATGCCGGTTGTTCACCTCGTCTGAACTCATCAACTGGTACGAGTTCATCACGACAGCGTCGGAAGAAGTCCGGGAAGATTTTGACCGGATGTTTATGCTGAACGGCACCCCGCGCGATTTTGGCCTCAAGGTCAGGGTTCATTCGGGTATGCTGATTATAAGTGCCGTGAACAAAACTCGTGAAGGTCAGCTCATGGAACTGAGCTATTCGGCAGAGCTAAGACAAACGCGGCTGATGAAAATTGATAAGCTGTCATTTCAGCGGAATTGGGACGCATTTAACCGACTGCTGCCACAGTTAGGCCAAACCATAATACCTCCGAATAAAAAGTATGAAAAGCAGAACAACTACGTCTGGAAAACCAACAGCTATGTTCTGTGCCAGTTTCTCGGCGAATATCAGGTTGATCCACTAATCATGGATATGCCTAAAATCATTGACTACATCGAGCAACAAACTGAGAATGGAGATTTAGTTGACTGGACGGTTGTACTAATCAACAATGGCGATGCTGACGATGCCGCAAGTCATAATTTCCTGATCGATGGCGAACAGAAATCAGTAGGTCTGACCAGCCGTAGTAACGTATCGGGCAAGCCCACACTCTATGAAATAAGCAAAGCGCAGCTTATTTCACCACCCGACGAATACATAGACCTGACGGACAAACAGATAGGAAAGGCTCTGGACGAAACCAAAGGTGACTGGACGAAAAAAGAAAGAAAGACAGTACCCAAAGAACCCAGTACGTTTCGCATCAAATACAACCGGCCTTCTTCGAAGGGCCTGCTTCTGATTTACCCGCTGAATCCGAATGTGAGAGAGAGCGGCAGCGGCAACACCCAACTGATTTCGCCGGTACCCATTATTAGTATGGCTATTAGTTTTCCAAATATAGAGGGTGACCGAAAGGTCAGGTATCTGGCAAATCAGCAGTTCAGATCTGCCTTCGAGTATGATAGTAATGACCCAGATATGAGCAATGAATAGACTTCATCAAATCTGGCAGCAACTCGCTACGCAGACCGGTATTTTTCGGCGCGTTCGCTACGATGCTGCAAGCCCGTGCGATGTATACATCGGTCTGAAGATGCCCGAAAATCAGCGGTTGCTGGCAATTCGGTTGCCAATGGCGTTAGCGAAAAGCGTGGGCAACGTACCGGAGTTCCGGGGTGTACGGGTCGAGAAAGTAGCCGATACCGACAATACTGACCTGTTTTTCCTGAACCTGCTGCTCACCGATCCCTCGCTGGCCGAGGTGTTCGACGTCTTACTGACCGATCTTATTGGCCAGCTCCTGCCCGTAGCTGAACCGGCGCAGATCGCGCGGCTTTTCCTGAATCAGCTTGCCCGCTGGGAAGAATTGTTTGGGCGGTACAGTACTGAAGGCTTGTCGGCAGCGGAGCAGAAAGGGTTGTTTGGCGAACTTTACCTATTGCGCAAACTGCTGCAAAACGGCCTGTCTCCGGCAGTTGTTATTGATAGCTGGGTTGGGAACGATGCCGCCGTGCAGGATTTTCGGGGGGCAGCCTGGGCCATTGAAGTGAAAATGAGTAGCCAGACAACCAACGAACGGCTGACCATAAACGGCGAACGGCAACTGGACGAGTCGCCACTGGAACGGCTGTTTTTGTACTACCTGAACGCCGATGTGCGTACCGGTGCAGGCGAATCTCTGAACACTCTGATTGCCAACATCCGGACCCGTCTTGCGGCTGACTTCCCGGTGTTGATTACATTCAATCATAAACTCACCAAAGCGGGCTTCTTCGATGCGCAGGCTGACCGTTATGCAGATGCGGGCTATGTAATCCGGGCCGAACATATCTTCCGTGTTTCCGGCGATTTCCCCCGAATCGTCATCGCCGATCTGCGGCCCGGCGTTAGCGAGGTCCGGTACTCGGTTGGCCTGTCGGACTGCCTGCCGTATTCCATTTCTGACACTGACTTATTTCTGACTCTTACCTGAACAGCATGGCCGCATCAGACACCGCATCGACCCTCGAAACGTATTACAAAACCCTGCGCAGCGACATCTACGAGCGGCTCAGTGCCAGCGAAGAAGGTGGAACGCAGGAGCAGACGTTTACGCAGTACGCCATTGATTTACTGGCCGAAGCCGGCGAAGTGGAGAACGCCCGCGAATGCTACGATGAAAAAAATGACCGGGGAGGTCGACACAAAATCAACGGCTATTCGCTCAGCGAAAATCTGGAAACCGTTCAGCTTTTCTATACCGTCTACAAAAGCACCGATACCGTATCGAAGATCTACAAAGCCGATATTGACAGAGCCGTTGCGGGCAGTACGCGCTTTCTCAAAAACGCGCTGAACCGGTATTTCGAGGAGATGGAGGTAACGGCCCCGGCCTTTGATTTCGCCCGCGAATTGGGTACGCACAACAACGACATTGAGCGGGCCGAAATCTTTATTCTGACCGACGGAGAGTGCGATGTCAGCAAACCTGCCGACGATAAAATCAGGGAGGTACTGGTCATGTACCGCATCATTGACCTCCGCTACCTGATGCAGTTGGAAAGCGGTCAGCCGGACCCCATCGAGATTGATTTTGAGGAACTGTGCGGTCAGTCCATCCCGTGCCTGACGGTGCCAGATGCCGACGCGGGCTACGAGTCGTATCTGGCGGTGGTGCCGGGTACGATGCTGGCCGATGTGTATAAGCGGTACGGGGCGCGGCTGCTGGAAATGAACGTGCGGTCGTTTTTGCAGTTCACCGGGAAAATCAACAAAGGCATTCGCGAAACGATTAAAACAGAGCCGCACATGTTTCTGGCCTTCAACAACGGTATTGCCGCCACCGCCGAATCTGTTGAACTGGTTGATCTGCCGCAGGGTGGTAAGGGCATTAAATCAATCCGGGAGTTTCAGATCGTGAATGGCGGGCAGACAACGGCCAGTATTTTGCACACCCGCCAGAAAGACAAAGCGGACGTTGACCGCGTATTTGTACAGATGAAGTTGTCGGTCATTAAAAACCGGGATGAAGTCAGCACCATCGTCAACCGTATTTCGCGCTACGCCAATAGTCAGAACAAGGTATCGGACGCCGACCTGAGTGCTAACTCGCCGTTTCACATCGAGATGGAAAAACTGTCGCGGTACATGTGGGCGGCTCCGCAGCCGGGTGTGGGGTATCAGACCCGGTGGTTTTATGAGCGGGCGCGGGGGCAGTACAAAAACGAACTGGCTAAACAAATAACGCCAAAACAGAAAAACACCTTTTTAGCACAAACACCCCGAAATCAGCTCCTTGTTAAAGAAGACTTGGCCAAATACGTCAACCTGTGGGCCATGCTGCCGTATAACGTCGTGCGGGGCAATCAGAAGAACTACGTCGTGTTTATGGCCTCGCTCAAAAAACGCGAACTCAAACCAGACAGCGTGTTCTTTGAAGATTTGATTGCCAAAGCCGTCCTGTTTCGTGCCGCTGAGAAAATTTATGGTGTGAAGCCCAACGCACTCGGCGACCTGCGCTACATCATCGTACCCTACACAATAGCGTATCTCAATCAGGCCACCGCCGGGCGGCTCGATCTGTCCAGAATATGGAAACGGCAGATGCTGTCTGAGTCGCTGAAAAGTCAGTTGCGGAATTTGATGATTCAGGTAGAAAACTTCATAAAAAGCAAGGCTCCCGGCTCTCTGTACGCCGAATGGGCAAAGAAGGAAGAGTGCTGGCAGCAAGTGAGCAAACAGAAATTTGCCATTGACCTGAACGCACTGGCCGCTGACCTCGTCCGACCCGGTTCCAACATAAAACGGCAGGCCCTCACCGACGCGGATGTTGACACGATTGCCACCACGCAAACAGAAGGGTATCTACGGGGAATTTCGACCGGTATCTGGCAGGCGATAGACTCGTGGGGAAGCATGGCCGAAAACCTGTCGCTCCGCAAACGGACTATTATTCAGAACGTCGTCGCCAAGATTAAATCCGGGCGGACGTTTACGGACAGTGAATCGCAAAACGGTCTGGAGATCATCGACATCGTATTGGAAAACGCACCGCATTTATTCACAGAAGACGAGGTGGTACATCAGGTATCGGAGCGGATCACTGAGCAGTCGCTAAAATTGACCGAGACGCAGGTTATCATGGCCGTGCTGGTTGTGCAGCCGGAAACATGGTTCAAACTGTCGCAATGGGCCAAACGATACGAGAAACTCACGCCTTTTGACCGGAGCCTCAGCTTCAGCATGTGGAAACTGATGGAGCGCAGCGGTACACCATCCATCAAGCAGGCCACGCAGGCACTACGTATCATTCAAACCGCCGAAGCGCAGGGTTTTACGCCATAGCATCTGGTACGCCCAGCCTTCTACCATAAGAGCGAAATCATCGACGTAATAACGTACTGATTAGACTATTCTCAGAACCTACTTACTGGTCCGTCACTCAAGTAGTTGACCCTGTTTGGGTTACCTTGTTTGGGGAGTTGAACGAAGCAAAGGCATACGATTTTTGCCTTGTAGAAGTGGCTGAGACGGTTAATTTTGTGAAACAAACGTTTCACAAAAACAACCGCCCGGCCCGGCACTCATCGGATCGGTTTTCTATACACAAACAATAACCCCGAGCATGGTACTACAGGACACAATGGAACCCATTTTGCAGGAAGACAAGAACCGCTTTGTGCTGTTCCCCATCGAACACTGGGATATTTGGGAGTACTACAAAACCCACGAAGCCTCGTTCTGGACCGCCGAAGAAATTGACCTCGGTCAGGACATGAGGGACTGGAACGGCCTCAACGATGGCGAACGGCACTTTATCTCGCACGTGCTGGCCTTCTTCGCGGCCTCCGACGGCATCGTGAACGAGAACCTCGCCGTCAACTTCCTCTCCGAAGTGCAGTATGCCGAAGCCAAGTGCTTCTATGGCTTCCAGATCATGATGGAGAACATCCACTCCGAGACGTATTCGCTGCTGATTGACACCTACATCAAAGACGCTAATGAGAAAGACCGGCTGCTCAACGCCATCGACACCATTCCGTGCGTGCAGCGCAAGGCCGAATGGGCGTTGCGCTGGATCGAGAACGGCTCTTTTGCCGAGCGGCTCATTGCCTTTGCTGCCGTAGAGGGTATTTTCTTCTCCGGCTCGTTCTGCTCCATCTATTGGCTCAAAAAGCGCGGTCTGATGCCCGGCCTGACCTTCTCCAACGAGCTGATCTCGCGCGATGAAGGCCTGCACCGCGACTTTGCGTGTTTGCTCTACACCGACCATATTCAGAATAAAATGCCCGAGTCGGAGGTGTACGAGATTATCCGTAACGCTGTAGAGATCGAGCAGGAGTTCGTGTCGGACGCGCTGCCGGTGTCGCTCATCGGCATGAACGCCGAGTTGATGAAGCAGTACATCGCTTTCGTAGCCGATCACCTGCTGGTAACGCTGGGGCTGAAGAAAATCTACAACGTTACGAACCCCTTCGATTTCATGGACATGATTTCGTTGCAGGGCAAGACCAACTTCTTCGAGAAGCGGGTGGGCGAGTACCAGCGTGGCGAGGTGATGTCGAAATTCAAAGCCATGAAAGCCTCGGCCCAAAACCCGCAGAATGGCGACGATAGTACCGCCGTTCTGGTCGAGGAGCCAAAAGGCTTCGTGCTGGACGCTGATTTTTAGAGGATTACAGCCGGAACTGAATTGGTATGCGAGCTAGAATCGACCAGTTCAGTTCCGGTAAATATTATAATACAGATGCATTTATCCTTAGGAAATTGTAAACAACGAACTTCATATTATCCGAGCATATACTGAAACAAGCGCTGGAACGAGAGATTGACCTTAGATTGATAGAAGACATATTAGATAGCCCAGATCAGATTGTTGACGATGAATCTGGTGAAGTGGGACAAAAAGTTTATCAGTCGATTGTGGAACTTAGCGAAAAAAAAACGTACTTAGTGAGCTTGGCTTTAGCCTTTTGAAGTATAAGTACTGGCGTTTGCAGGAGGT
>JBBRUB010000121.1:0-8010 GCA_038248175.1 Cytophagales bacterium
AGAGATATTTTAGAACCAAAGCCTGAGTAACGCACGGGTCAATCCAGGAATCGACAGGTGATTTTCAGGGAAGAGAAAGCGTGGGCAGAACTAGTCGCTGTTGACCGGAGGGATGGAACAGATATAACGGGAGATATTCTGAGAACGAATAATCAGTACAAGGCTGGCCTCTTAGGACTTGATTGTCCTCAATAATTGCTTTACAACACGCCCACTGTCAAACAGACAACTCTACGCCTATGAACTATTTCGGTCTAATAAAGCAGGCTTTTATCATCGTTGCTTTTCTCTTGACAGCCTTTCCTGTGAATGGGCAGATTGACGCCTGCCATACAGAACCTCCCCATCTGAGAAGTGGAAAACATTTGGGAGATGCTCTCATGTTAGGATACAGAGGTGAAGTTAACAGTTTTGAGGTGATTACGATTAGGTTCAAACTGAAGGCCACTGGAATCTTGGATACGTTGCATATATCTGACAACGCCCCACCCTCTTTCGTTGAAAAGGCAACGAGACAACTGACTGACCTCAATGGACAGTGGATTCCGCAAAAAGTAAATGGAAAGTCAGTAGAAAGTAAGTGGTTATTATCAAGGTATTACATCGCAGGCTACAGGGAGAGCGACAGCTTATGTATCAAGGAAATTCAGCAAAAATTCTTCGACTCTTATAAACGAGAGGAAGAACTATTTCTTTGTAATGAAAAGCGTCCCCAACCATTGGAGTGTTTTATCGAATACATTGAAGGGTACGACTTTTATCTTTCCCTTCCGTTGCTGTCAGAGACGGTTCGATGATTGCTCAACAGTGTTTACAAATTCCACTTCTGAGAACTTTCTTTCCTTAAAATGCAGTTAAACCGTTGAATTATTGTGCATCATATTCTTCAGGAAAGAACCCAAAATTGGTATTCTGCTTTAACATACGTAAGCCCCGGACAACAGATGTTCGGGGCTTACGTATGTTAAAGAGAATTTGGTTCTCGTCAGCGACGGACAGTCAAACCATGAATTCGCACTATCCCGTTCGTCCCAAAGCCGTGCGGTTCGTCCCTTTGGGTGGCAATGGCGTTTCCGAAACCGCTACGTTTGTCAGGCCGGTCAGCGAACGACCGGTCTCATAAACCAATCAATCCCATGAAAACCCTTCTTACTTTCGCTATTACCCTATTCTCTGTCCTGACGTCTATCGCTTCATATAGCCAATCAGCGGCTCCGGCGGCAACGACCAAAACGTACCAGCTTACGGTGGTGATCCCGAATGTTTCGCACCGCGAAGGCACCCTTCATGTTGGTCTGGCCAATGATGAAAAAACCTTTACCGGCGAGTCATTCAAGACACAGACCCTTAGCGTACCGGCATCAGGCGCGGTGACGGTGGCATTTGATGGACTACCCGAGGGGAAATATGCTGTGCGGATTTTTCAGGATTTGAACGGCAACAAGAAAATGGATTTCAACGGACAGATGCCCGGTGAGCCATTTGGGTTCTCGAACATCACGATGCTGATGGGACCGCCGAGTTATAGCGATGCATCGTTCGACCTGAATGAGAATAAAGTGATTGACGTCGCGATGATGGAGATGTGACCAACAAAACTACCAGACAGCCGGTTTACCCCTCTGTGTGCCAATGCATCGCTTACCCTCAACGCCACGGAACATGACAGAAAAAGAAGAATTCCGACCCGACTCCAGCGAGATTTCCGGTCAGCAACTGCCTTACCCCGCCAAACAGTCGGATATGGACCCGGCTCCCGACTCCGATTTGTCGAACTACAAACCGGCAGGTAAACTCACCGATAAAGTAGCCCTCATTACCGGAGCTGACTCCGGCATTGGCCGCGCTGTTGCCATTGCCTTCGCAATGGAAGGAGCTAAAATCGCCATTGTCTATAATGAAAACACCGACGACGCTAACGAAACGAAACGCATCGTAGAAGGCAGAGGCCAGCCCTGTCTCGTCATTCAGGCCGACGTGCGCCAAAAAGCTAACTGCGAAGACGCCGTGCAGCAAACCGTGGCCAGGTACGGTAAGTTGAATATTCTGGTGAACAACGCGGCTTTTCAGGCCACGCAGGACAAACTCGAAGACATCACCGAAGAACAACTCCGGCGCACCTTCGATACCAACATTATCGCGTACTTTTTCATGGCTCAGGCCGCCCTACCCCACTTCGAGAAAGGCGACGCCATCGTGAATACGGGCAGCATTGTCGGTATCACCGGCCACCCGATTCTGCTCGATTACACCGCTACGAAGGCGGCAATTCACGTGTTTACGAAATCGCTGGCTATTCAACTTGGCAAGCGGGGCATTCGGGTCAACTGTGTGGCTCCCGGTCCGGTCTGGACGCCCAACATTCCGGGTACCATGCCGGAAGATGAGGTGAAGAACTTTGGTCACGAAGTGGCCCTCGGCCGACCCGGTCAACCCGAAGAACTGGCTCCGGCCTACGTCCTGCTGGCATCGTCCGAAGGCTCGTTCATGACCGGCAGCATTGTGGAAGTGACGGGAGGGAAGCTGGGATGAACTACACAGCCATCACGCTCTTGAAAACTGACCTCGTCACCGACCCGACGCGCAACGTCCTGACCGAACGGCTGAACGCCCCCGCGCGCCGGCCAACGTTTTTCTCGCCCAACGAATTTGCGTTGCTCGAAGCCGTTTGCGACCGGCTGGTGCCGCAACAGGCCACCGAACACATCGACATGGCCGGGCAGATTGACAAACGGCTGACCGACGGCGGCTCCGACGGCTGGCGCTACGACGATATGCCACCCGATGGCGAAGCGTACCGGCTCGGCTTACGCGGCATCGCCCAAAGCGCGGAAGCCATGTTTGGCGATGCGTTTCAAAACCTTTCCGACGAACAACAGGATAAAGTATTGGGTGACATTCAGGCGATGGATGCCCCCGGAGAAACCTGGAAGCAACTTCCCGCCAACCGTTTTTTTGAAGAGCTCATGGCCGAGACTGCCGACGCTTATTACAGTCATCCGCTGGCACAGGCCGAAATTAACTACGTCGGCATGGCCGATGCCTCTGGCTGGCAGCGCATCGGCCTGAACGAACTGGAAGAACGCGAAAAGTAGCACGGGTGGAATAGCCGCTGTCCCACATCAGTCAATAACACAGCGGGGCAAACCCTGCAATACTAATGAACGAAACAGTTGACGCCGTTGTCATCGGCACCGGAGCGGGTGGGGCACCGCTGCTGGCCCGGCTGGCCAAAGCCGGGCTGCGCGTGGTAGCGCTCGAAGCCGGGAAGCACTGGAACCCCAAACAGGACTTTGCCACCGACGAGAAAGAACAGGAAAAGTTGTTCTGGACCGACGAACGCCTGAGCGCGGGTAATGACGCCCTGGCCTTTGGCAGCAACAACTCCGGTATTGGCGTGGGTGGCTCAACGTTGCACTATACCGCCTATACCCCCCGCGCCCAGCCCACCGACCTCCGTATCCGCACCGATTTTGGCGTGGGCGAAGACTGGCCACTCGACTTTGCTACCGACATCGACCCGTATTACGATGAGGTAGAGCAGTTTCTGGGCGTGTCGGGGCCATCGCCGTACCCGTGGGGACCGCCCCGCAAAAAAGCCTACGCGCTGGGGCCGCTGCCCATCAATGGCGCGGGGCAACTCATGGAACGCGGCTGCAAAACGATGGGCATTAAAACATCACCGGCGGCCAACGCGGCCCTTTCGGCGGGCTATTATCAGGAGGGCGTTGGCTATCGTCATGCGTGTACCAACCGGGGCTTTTGCCAGGCGGGGTGCAGCGTTGGCGCGAAGGCAAGCATGGACGTAACGTACCTGCCGCTGGCGGTGCATTACGGAGCCGAAATCCGGTCGGAGTGCTTTGTGACGCAGTTAATCAAAGGAGTATCGGGTAAAATCAGCGAGGTTATATATGTCAAAAACGGGCAGCAAGAACGTATCAAATGCAGGAACGTGTTTCTCTGCGCCGGTACCGTCGAAACGCCCCGGCTGTTGCTGATGAACGGCCTGGCCAACGGCAGCGGGCAGGTTGGTCGCAACATCATGGCGCATACGGCCCTGCAAATCTGGGGGGAGTTCGATGAGGACGTCAGGCCCTACAAAGGCATTCCCGGCGCGTTGATTTCGGAAGACACGCACCGGCCCGCTGACCGCAACGGCGGACCGGTTGACTTCGTGGGCGGTTACCTGCTGCAATCCATCGGGGCTATGCCGCTGACCTACATTACCCAAATGGCGCGGAAACGGGGCATTTGGGGGCAGGACCTGAAGCGGGCGGCTGCGGCCTACAACCACGTAGCGGGCATCAACATTCTCGGCGATTGCCTGCCCTACGAGCATAATTTTCTGGAATTGTCCGACGAAAAAGATACCCGTGGTTTGCCCAAACCCCGTATTTACTTCTCGAACGGCGAAAGTGAAGAGCGCATGACGGCTCACGCCGATAAAATCATGCGCGGTATCTGGGACGCTGCCGGAGCTAAAAACGTCTGGGCGTTTCCGCGCAATGCCCACGTGATTGGCACCTGCCGCATGGGCCACGACGCTGACACGTCGGTAGTCAACGCCGACGGCCGGTCGCACGAGATTTCGAATCTGTACATCAGCGATAATTCTACCTTCCCAAGTGCACTCAGCGTCAATCCCGCCCTGACCATTATGGCGCTGGCACTGCGCACGGCGGATAAGTTTTTGGCGAATACGTAGCCCGGACGTGGACGTCCGGGCTACAACTACTCTCAACGTATGAGCTTTCTCAGCGAAATTCAGAAAAAATACGGCAAAGGTGGCTACGACGGCGACCAGTTTGGCGGTGCTACCGGCCATGATGGGGGCGGTTTGCCCGCCGACAATTCCGGCAATTTTATGTTTGCTACGGGTATCGAATGTTCGTACCCAACCATAAAAAACGGAAAAGTCCGGCGCGACCAACTGCGCGAATGCGATCATTATAACCGCTATAAAGAAGATCTCGGCCTGGTGAAGGAGATGGGGCTGAACGTGTTGCGCTACGGGTTGCCGTATTATAGTATGCACCTCGGCCCCGGTAAATACGATTGGGAGTTTGCTGACCTCGCGATGGCCGAAATCAGGCGGCTGGGCATAACGCCGATTCTCGACCTGCTGCACTTCGGTGTACCCGACTGGCTGGGCAATTTCCAAAACCCCGAACTACCCGTTCACTTCGCCGACTTTTGCGCGGCAGTGGCAAAGCGGTACCCGTGGGTGCGGTATTACACGCCCGTCAATGAGATTTACGTAACGGCCCGCATCAGCGGCAAAGACGGTAACTGGAACGAGCAGTTGAAGACTGACAAAGGCTTTGTTACTGCCCTGAAACACTGCGTAGCGGCCAGCATTATGGGTACGCAGCAGATTGCCAAACGCCGGCCCGACTGCGTAATTGTGCAGAGCGAAAGTGCCGAATATACCCACGAACTTCTGGCCACACCCTCGGCAGAAACGAAACTCAACAACGAATTGCGGTTCCTGTCGCTCGATTTGCTCTACGCCAATCCACCGTCGGCCAATGTGGGCATGTATATAATGGACAACGGCCTGACCCGCAAAGAATACGATTGGTTCATGGCCGGAAAACCGCCGGGCTATCAGGTCATGGGCAACGATTACTACGGACGCAACGAGCGCATCAAACTCCCCGATGGCAGCATTCAGACCTCAATGGACGTGCTGGGCTGGTACAAAATCACGAGCGAGTATTACAATCGGTATCACCTGCCGGTCATGCATACCGAAACCAACGTGTTTGAGCCTGAACTGGCGTCAGAATGGCTCTATAAACAATGGCTAGGTATCCTGCAAATGCGTCGCGATGGGGTGCCGGTCATTGGATTTACGTGGTATAGCCTGACGGATCAGATTGACTGGGACAGTCAGCTTACCGAAGAAAACCACACCGTAAACGCCTGCGGGTTGTATGACCTTGACCGCAAGCCCCGCCCCGTTGCCGAAGCCTACAAAACCGTCCTGAAAGAATTTGGCCAAATCACCGTCGTCCCCTACGCCGAAATGCTCGAAATCACGGACCGCCCGGCGCAGTTAAAAGTGAATGTGTAGCCCGGTGATGCGGCATTCCGACGTCCACGCTTGGTAGCCGCAAGACTAAAATATCAGCTACATCATTAGTCTAACGATTACCGGACCGGGAGGTCCGGGCTACTACCATGCGAATTCCCGTTAACAACATACAGCTAAACGTCATTGAACGGGGCAGTGGGCCGCTTACGCTGGTGCTGCTGCACTACTTCGGCGGCTCGGCGTTGGAATGGCAAGCAGTCATAGCGAAGTTGTCAGACCACCACCGTTGCCTTGCTATCGACCTGCGTGGCCACGGTGATTCTGACGCGCCGGAAACGGGCTATTCTGTTGATGATATGGCCGACGACGTGGCGGCTGTGTTGCGCGAAACCAGCGTAGGTGACTTTGCTCTGGTAGGGCATTCGATGAGTGGCAAAGTGGCGATGGCTTTGGCGGCCCGGCAACCATCCGGTTTGCAGTCGCTACTGCTGCTGTCGCCGTCACCACCCCTGCCCGAACCCATTCCCGACAACGACCGGCAGGAGATGCTGCAAACATACGGACAGCGCGAAGCCGCTGAGGACACGTTTAAGCAGATTACCGAAAAACCGCTCTCCGAAGCTGTTCACCAGCAAATCGTTGCCGACAACCTGCGCACGGCCAACGTTGCCTGGGATGCATGGCTATTGGAAGGCAGTAAGGAAAATATTGCCGACCGAATGCCGCGCATTACGGTGCCGGTGCATCTGCTCGTTGGTACTAACGACCGCGCCGTAAAGCCGGGCGTGTCCGAAACTATGACGATGCCGTATCTTCCAACTGCTACGTTCGAGACTGTTGCCGGGGCTGGACATTTGTTGCCGTGGGAGACGCCGGACGCCGTAGTGGACTTTACCCAGAAAAAAATAGCTTCCGATTTCGGGTAACTAAATCAAACGCTTTATCTTTGCCCGCTCAATCGGGGTTCGAAGGTCGTTGCAACTCGAACACTGTGGGTCTGCCGAGGCTGCCCCGACAAGATTTTAGAAAAACATGATTCAGTCAATAAACAACATGTGGTGGTGGCCATCTTCCTGTCCCGGATGAGGGTTGCCGCTTTGTGTTCACAGCACTATAAAAGGCTCACCGTCGTCCCGGTGAGCCTTATTTTTTTGCCCGTTTCCA
Source organism: Cytophagales bacterium (assembly GCA_038248175.1). Taxonomy (GTDB): domain Bacteria; phylum Bacteroidota; class Bacteroidia; order Cytophagales; family Spirosomataceae; genus Spirosoma. The sequence goes on from JBBRUB010000121.1 coordinate 7,202, forward strand.
ATGAAACCAATGACTAACGAAACTACCCAAACCTACCGCGTTGTTAGCCGCCACAAACGGATGCTGGCCGACATCATCACGCCGGTGAGCATCTACCTCCGCCTGCGCGACCGCTTTCTGAACAGCATTCTGCTCGAAAGTTCTGACTATCACGGCAACGACAATTCGTTCTCGTACCTCGCCTTCGACCCCGTAGCGCGGTTCAGCTACGAAAACCAACGCCTGACGGTGCAGCTACCCGACGCGCCCGAACAAACCCGCACCATACAGCCGCGCGGGATGCTGACAGCGTTACAGGAGTTTAAAGACTCGTTTCAGCACGAGAAGCCGCCGTTTCCATTCATTACGAACGGGCTGTTTGGCTACTTCGGCTACCCCGCCGTGCAGAGTTTCGAGGATATTGACCTGCACGCGCCCGTGCCGCCCGAAAACGAGATGCCGTCGGCGGTGTTTACGATCTATCGCTACGTCATCGCCATCAACCACTTTAAAGACGAGCTGCATCTGTTCGAGCATAGCTACCTGCAAAACGGTGATGCCGAACCCGACGACGATACTACGACTAACCGGCTTAACGACATCAGCGATTTGATTACGGGCCGCAACTACCCCACGTACTCGTTCAGCGTGGCAGGGCCGGAAGCGTCCAACTTCACCGACGACGAATTCCGGGGCGTGATTCAACGGGGCAAAGACCATTGTCAGCGGGGCGACGTGTTTCAGATTGTGCTGTCGCGGAGGTTCGAGATGCCGTTTTCGGGCGATGAATTTAACGTGTATCGGGCGTTGCGGTCGCTGAACCCGTCGCC
>JBBRUB010000122.1:0-7990 GCA_038248175.1 Cytophagales bacterium
ATCACCCGGTCGGCAACCCACATCATGGGCCTGGCCGTCCCGATTCGGCAACAGCAGCAGGTAGTAGCCAGTTTAAGCGTGTTCTTACCCGAAATTCGATGCAGCCCCCAGCGACAACACCAGATCGTAACCGAACTCCAGACGGTTGCCGGAGAAATTAACCACCGACTACTGATATAACTTCGCCTACTCTACCCTACTATTTTTAGGGCTTGATAATGAACCAGTTGGCGGTTTAGCCACCGGAAAAGGCTTTGAACTTTCAGGATCAGACCAGGACTAACCTCAGTTCCATCCCGGCACATCTGACGTATCTGATTCAGCCCAAACCGGCTGAAACTCGATGCTTTGTAATCATGCTTCTTTATTTTGATAGGTTGTACTTTTTTATATAGGTACACACCCAAGCTAAGGCAAAAACTATATGATAAACTCACTAAAGCAATCAATTTTTTGAGCTTATTACAGCATTTTATGTGTGTCGTACACAGCGTAAATCCACGACTTTTTAGGTTCTGAAAACCACTTTCTATTGTCCACCTTTTTCGGTAAAGTTGGCCCATTAATGGTGAACTCACCGTACCAACTATAAATAAATAATCGCCATCACTTAAAGGCTTAAACCAAACGTTAACCCATACTCCATCTACTTGGCAATCGGACAAAAGGATCGGCTTATCGTTTTCAAAAATAAAGTCAGTTACAGCCCGGACTTGGCCGTTATTGTCAGTAATCAAATAATGCTTGGGTATTCGCATGACAAATGGCAAGCCATTGTCTTTCATGTACTTAAGCCATTTTTTTCACAAATTTCCGATCTCCCAGAATGAGTTCAATTCGTTCTTTATTAATTACCTTTAGGCACAAATCCAACAAGTTAATTCGGTCTTTTGCATTTGAATTTCCACTTCTATTGTCTAACAACTCCCAATAAAATGGTATTTGTACATCTCCATATCCTACTAAAATCATCAGAACATTAACTGCACAGACTCCGAAATTCCATTCAGTACGATCAACACAGATGCGGAGTTTCTTATCCTTAGGCAACACATTAATTAACAACTCTGCAACTCCCTGATAATTAATTTGAACTTCTCGAAAAAAATCCTGGATGCGAATTTCATTAGACTCCGTTTTCACTTTATCATTAAGGTGATGTGCAATTTCGCAAAATTGCACATTTCTACTTTTTATGAGTGCGATCACAAACTGGGCTACGAACTTTTTACGGGCCAGATTGTCCACAATTGGCACGTTCTGCAATAGGTTGGTAATTTTGTTGATGAGGCCTTACTTCATGGGAAAGGGGGAGATTTGGAGTTGGGGAACTACAAAAATCCACCTTTCCCGCTCTTGTTGGTGCTTTACACGTAGCAAGTCACTTATTTCATCTTATGATATACTTATTTTAGTAGGGTAGAGTAGCACCAACCATATCGCTGTTTTCGGGATTTACCCCTACCCGAACGGGTAGTCTGTTTTTGGGTAAATAAGTTAAGCCGTTGTTTGATCGCCGGAGACGCTAACCGGATGATGTTTGCCGAGTGAACGCTGTCCGGTATGAACCCATCGGTGCATCCTGGTCAGCGGGCCGACGGATTAGGTCTTGCAGTCAACGTCTTGGCTACGTACATAATCGGCAGGATTCCGATCTGCCGGGCCTCGGATACCCGTAATTTTGTGTAGCCGTCGCGCTCTTTTTCAATCGCCGTCCGGCTCTTGGCGTAGGTTGCGTTTCCGTCCTGAATGGCTCCCAGGAAACGCGTCATGGCCGCTCGGTCGGCGTTCGTGTCGGCATCGGCCAGCAGTGATTTAACGAAGGCGGTCATCTTTAGCTCGATCTCGTCAACGGGGGTGCCGAGCATGGTCGTTTCTAAGTACGCCTGCTTTTCGCCGTCTTCATCCAGGTCGAATCCGACAAACATGTGTTCGGGAAGGACAATCAGGATCGGTTCGATGCCGATTTTACGCAGAATGGAGGCAAAAAGCACCGTCCCATCGACGCAGTTGGCCTGGGTATTGGCCAGGCTTTCGTCAATCAGCCGCACATGCTGACTCGATACATTGTCGCGTTCGGCCGCGGTCGTGGTGATGTTGCTGTAGCGAATGCCCCGCTCCTGCAACACCCGCCAGACGGCCAGCACCTGCTTGTAAACGTCGATGGTTTCGCCCTGGTAGCCCGCAAACGAATCGACGTATTTTTTGGTCAGCGCCGTTTGCAGAATCCGGTCAATCTGGGGGTGATCTTCGTTCACGTAGGCCGCAAACATAAAGTCGAGGGAGGTGTAGTTGTCTTCCTCATCGGTGAAGCCAAAGGGACACACGTTGATGGATTGAACTAGCAGCCGCTCGGTTCGTTCAGCTTGCTTGCGCCCGTTGATGGTGACCCGGTAGGTGACGTAGATGGGCTGCACCTGCCTGATGCTGGCCAGTTTCCGCTGGTCGTAGGGCATCACGGGGGCAATGGTGTAAACCTCGCCCGCTTTCGGCACGGTCACGCTGACAAAAGCCCGGTCAAAGAGTTTCAGACCACCCGAACAGGTCATCTCCAGCGTAACGCGGGTGTTGGCAGCGGTGGGCTGATAGTGAATTCCGATGAGGCCGTTGGGGTCGCCCAGATGCGTCGGGTCGCTGTCTTCGGCAGACGTGTGCATCATGGCAATGGCCAGTGACGGATAAAAGTCACCCAGTTCGTTGTAGGGTTCCCAGGTCTGCGCCAACGTCGGCAGGGCGATCAACAGGAGAAACAGAGAGGTAATATAGGTACGTAGCACGGGAGGGGAGATAAACATAGTATAAGTATTAAGGCGATGACTACGAAAAAATGAACCCGGCACAGCCCCATACCCAACGGGAAACGGCTGTGCCAGGGAACGAACGGAATTACTTCTCGCAGTCGGCCACGATATTCCACTGGTCTGATTTACACAGGGTAACGTCTTCGATTTTGCATTCCGAGTCGTCATCGGCCACGAGTTTAACGTCCCACTTGCCGCAATCAACTTCTACGTTGACCGCTTCGCCGGGCTTCAGGATTTCGTCATCGTCCATGATGTCTTCGCCCCAGTGATCTTCTTCGTCGGGAGAGATAAAGATCTGGTCGACGTTAAATTTCGTCGTGTTCTTGATGCTGATCGTCTTCTTGTCGGTCCGGTGCGTCAGGGAGTAGCGAGTCGCAGCCGTTGAGCCGGTCAGAAGGGCAATGGCCACGAGCAGGGTGGCGAGCCGGATTACTTTATTAAACATAATGGTACTGTGTTTTTGGTGAAAAATGAATTAATAGACTGATTGCAAAATTGTTAGCGCAAGCTGCTGGTCGCTACAATGCGCGTATAACTAATGGCGGAGAGCGTGGCTTTACCCGTCGATTCGTCGTGGTCGGCATACGTGGCCACAAACCAGTGGCCTTCCTTTGTGATCCAGCCCACCTGGTTGATCTCGGTTGGTTGGCCGGTTGGCTTTGAGTACGACAGTGTAGTGGTCGCCGTGTAGCGCAGGGCGGGATGATCGCCATCGGGCGTGCGTAACGTACCGAAACCATCAAAATTGATCTCGCTGTTGGTCTCGATCTTCTGGTCTTCGTCGCCCGGCTCGTCCATGAGTTCGTTGCTATGGTAGCTGCTGCCCAGTTCAAGGGGTACGGCCAGAAAGGTGGCACCGTCGGTGGGAAATTCCACCTCGTAATCCTCGCCGTCGGCCAGGTCGATGCCGAAACCGAGGTCCTCCACTTCGTCATTATCCAGTTGGTACTGCCGGTAGCCCACGTAGCTGCCGTCCTGGGCTTTAAGCCGGGTGGCGTGGGTGGCGTTGGGCAACCGAATGCTTTTGGGTATAGCATTGGGTAGTACAAAGTCGCGCTGAATGAACTCGTCAAGCTCACCGATCAAGGTGGCGGGGATAGTCCAGGTCTGCGCGTTCTCGTCGTCGGCCCGCCCAATGTCCATCTGAGCCGTGAAGTCGTCATTACCGGCGATGTACATGGCTTCTGACTTGCCGGGGCGGGCCATGTTGGCAAAATCAGCCCCCGAAAAACGGATGGCTGCTGCCGCCCCAATCCGCTGTTGTAACCGTTGGTGAGTGCGGCTCACTAAGTTGGCATAGGGCAGGGCGTTGGCCATGCTGTGTCCCGCTTTGGCCCACAGACCCAGATCGGCGGGCCGGTTGCGCATTGGAAACACGCTCGTATTTCGTTTAATCATGCCACCGCAGACAAAGCTGGCTGTGGCTCGGGCCGGGCCGATCAGAAGGAACAGCGCACCAGCCAACAACAACAGCCGGGCACAGCGGAGAATTGGGGAGAAATAAGTCATCGGTATAAAGGAGTAAAAGGTGGTAAAGCAGATTGGGTACGTCTATACACGTTGTAGAGCAGCACTGTGAGAATGAATAACAGGCATCCAACGGGGAACCAGTTGGGGTAACGGGTAAACAGGCTTAGCTTGGTGTTTGGCTCAACCAGTACCGTTTGTGTCGTGGCTACGTGGGCGGGCAGCTGCCGGTCGATTTGCCCAAACGCATCGACGTACCCGGAGAAACCCTGGTTGGAGGAGCGCACCACTCCGCGCCGGTTTTCGATGGCTCTAAGCTGCGTGAAAGCCAGTAACTGCCGGGGGCCGGGGCTGTCGTAGAACCAGCCGTCGTTCATCAGAAAAGCCATAAAGTCGACACCCTGACGGACCTGATGCGCCACCGTGGCGGGGTACATCTGATCCCAGCAGATCACAAAGGCCAGCGAACGGTCGTAGCCCAGGGGGTCAATAAAGCGAAACGCCAGCGGTTTGTTGCCTGTTTGCAGCGCACGTTTTTCGGGCGTACCCAGCCAGTGTAAGGCCCGGCTCAACACCAGAGGCACCTGCTCGCTGAAAGCCAGCGCGTGCTGCTTGCGGTAAACGCCCAGGTCGGCGGGTTGCAGGTGGAGCGTATCGTAGAGTTGGCTCAGTTGGGGCGTAAACAGGTAGGCTTCGTTGTAGTAGGCTTCACGACCGACGGGCGTCATGAAGCCCGTTGCCAGGGGTACGTTCCAGTCCGCCACGCACTGCCGAACGCCGGCAAACAGGGCCGAATCGGCCACCAGCGGTAGCGGACTGGCCCCTTCAGGTGCCACTACCAGGGCGGGTTTGTTGGGCATGGCAACTGCCTGTTGCCCCAGCCTTACCAGCTCGACCAATTGCCTGCCGGGTTGAGGGTGGTACGAATCATGGTTGGTCTGGATGATGCCCACCGGCAGGGGTGGCATGGTTGTTTGCACGGCCACCGATGGCAACCCGTAGCGGACAAACAGGCTGTAAAGCACCGGCACACCCAGCCAGAACAGCAGGGGCCGGGCAAGGGGCCAGGCAACCGCCCACCTCCCAGCCAACGTGCCTTGCCGTTGCTGGAAATGATCAATGGCAAGGGCCACCACAACGTTCATCGCAATCACCCAGGCCGTGAGGCCCCACATGCCCGTCAGGTCAGCAAATTGATTGACCCATAGTAGATTGGCCTGGGTGTAGGCCGGGTTACCCACGCCTAAGTTGATGGGTGACAGTGACAGGCAGACCCATTCGCAGCCAGCCCAGAGGGGCGGTAGCAACCAGAGCGCTTGACGCCAGCCCATGTACCGCTGTAAAAAGTAAAAACAGGCCAGTGGCAGATACAGGCAGGGCGATTGCGTCAGCCAGATTAGGGGTAGCGCAAAGGGGTTGTAATAGGTGAGCCACCAGCACACGATCACCGACAGCACGATAAACGCCGGAAACGTAGCCCATACGTAGCGCCGGAAGGAGTTGGCGGTATCGGCCCGACGTACCCGCAGCAGTAGGGGCACCAGCGCTACCCAGGCCAGCCAGCCCGTGGGTACGTTCCCGAAAGACGGCCAGGCCAGGCCATAGCACAGCCCCGACAGGAGCCAGGGCGGGCAGTTGGTCAGGTGGCGAATGAGGGGAACGGGTGTCAAGGTGGTTGGTGACATGTTGTGCTGAATTGATGTACAAACGTAGCCTGACCGCCAGCCACCAACCAAAAAAACGAGCCGGACAATTACCCGGACAATTTATAAGTAGCTATCAATGAGTAGTTTACTTAGATAAACCCGAAGGCTTCCGCCAGATTGCTCCCTTCGGGTAAGTTTGCTTTCTTCCGAATCCGGTACCGGGTTTTGACAATCGTATCTGCCGACACGCCCAGCATATTGGCCATTTCTTTGGTGGACAAGGCCAGGTGAGTCAGGCAAATCAACCTGATTTCGGCGGGTGTCAGGGTGGGGTACAGCTGGCGAACGCGCAGGATGTAGGTTGGATGAACCTGATCGAACAGGGTACGGAACCGGTCCCAGTCGGCATCGGTCAGGATAACCGAACGGATCAGTTCCGCCACCTGCGGCAGGGTGTCATGAACGGCGCGGGGGTCTTCGGTGGTGGGTTGTAGCTGGTTGAGCGGCTTCATTTTTTCGCGGACCTCCTGAGTGAACGACCCCAATTGCTGTTCGGCCTGCCGCCGACGCTGCCGTTGGCGATACAGGTACATCAACGTCACGAGCAAGGCCACCACCAGCCCCATGACCACCCCGTTCCGCCACCGGAGGGTCGTTTTTCGGTCGCTCTCCAGCCGGTTCAGTTTGGCCATGTAGGCCCCGGCTTCCAGCTTTTCCTGTTTTATCCGGTACAGGCGCGTATCGTTGACCTGCGCATGTTGTTGGCTGAGTCGGTTCGATAATTGACTGTAGAACAGGGCTTTACTTAAATTGCCGCGCTGTTGATAAACGGACCCCAGCCCGGCAAAGAGCGGAATGAGCAGGGTACTGTCGGTGGGGGGCATGTACTGCGCTTTCTTCAGCGAATCGTGCAGGACCACGGCCCGCCTTAACATCAGATGGGCTTTTTCGGGCTGGTTGAGTGTCAGGTACGTTTCCGCCAGCGGCACTGCCACGTTAAACTCCGATTCATTGTCGTGCAACCGGCGGGTCTCAACGGCGGCCCGCTCCAGGTAGGGCAGAGCCGCCAACGGACGTTTCTGTTTGGTCAGCACCACGCCGATGTTACCATAGCTAACCACCTCCTGAATGGGGGTATGGTGGTATTTCCCGAACTCGTAGGCTTTCCGGTACCACACCGCTGCTTCGGTCAGTCGGTTCATTCGCTGGTAACAGGCCCCGATGTCGTTCAGGAAATTCCACTCGAAATGGTCATACCCTTTAAAATGACTGTTGTCGGGACTAAATGAGGGGTGCCCCGTCCGGTGGCCCAGCGAAAACATTCGCAGGGCCAGGCTGTACTCTTCGATCCTGAACAGGTAAATGCCCATGTGCATCAGGTGATGGTCGAGGAAATAAGTGCCGCCGTGGTACTCATCGAGGGCAGTGGGGGGCAGGCTTTCCAGCAGGGTCAACCCCCGCACAACTCCCTCGTAGATCCGGAGCCGCCGGGTACGTTCGTCCATGCTGCTGACGTGTTCCTGGGTGACCAAACTCAGCAACAGCCAGCTAATGCCTTCTTCGGCGGGCAGGTTGTTGGCCTGCGCAAACGTCAGTACGTCGCGCATGGCTTCCACTGCCGCTTTAGCGGTCTGGGCGTGTTTGGTTCGCTCAAACGTCTGATTACGAAACTGAAAAAAGCGGAGCAGGCAAGCCGTTTTGGGGTCGGTTGCCTCGGCACGCATCATGGCCAGATCAGCCGCCACTACAGTCTGTTTTGGATCGTAAAAATCGAGCCAGTGTGTAGTGAGGTATGTATCGGTAACACGATAGCGCTCCTGGTCTGATAGGGCTTTATAAACAATGGGGTTCATCTGAGCCATCGCGACAGATGCCCACAAAAACGATAGACAAAAGAGAAGGTACCGGAACATAGGAGTAGGTCTCTAAGGCAGATGTGGCGTACAAACCAAATGAAAAGTAGAGGAAAACACGTACAAGATGAGAAGTTCGTAAATTAGGTCAAAGCCCTTTGGTAATTGTTTAGGTACAGATTTTGCTTGTTATCCAATATGGTCGAGACAAACGACATAG
>JBBRUB010000123.1:0-7963 GCA_038248175.1 Cytophagales bacterium
CCCAGGCAATTTCGAGCAGGAGTTTACGCTTTGTTGCAGAGAATACCGATTCCAAAGTACGATAGGGTTATTAGGTGATTCTTTTGAACGTTGGCGATAGTAAGAATAACAACAGCCATCCGTAAGAGTTTAAAAACAGGCCAAACTACGGACACCAGCCCGCAAACCCCAAACTATTTGTTCAGAAAAGATTTGGCTTCCAGCACCTGCGTCCGTCCATTCTGCGAGACAGTATAGTTGAAGCCCGGCTGAATGCTGTACGCGCCTACGTCGCCCTGTTTGTTCACCGCCAGAAAACCCACCTGAATGTCTTTGTATTCCTGCTTGCCAACAATCCGTTTGGCTGCTTCTTCGCACGCCTGCTGCGGGGTCCGGCCCTGCCGCATCAGTTCTACTACCAAAAACGACCCGCAGGTGCGCATCACCAACTCGCCGAGTCCGGTGGCGCAGGCCCCGCCAATTTCGTTATCGACAAACAGTCCGGCCCCAATAATCGGTGAGTCGCCTACGCGCCCGTTCATCTTGTAGGCCAGCCCGCTTGTGGTACACGCGCCCGACAAATCGCCTTTGCTGTCAATGGCCAGCATCCCGATGGTATCGTGCCGTTCAATGTTGACTTTCGGTTCGTATTTGGCCGTCTTGAGCCACTCGCGCCAGGCCTTCTCCGAGGATACCGTGAGCAGTTTTTCCTTCTTAAACCCCTGTGATAGTGCGAAGGCCAAGGCACCTTCGCCACTGAGCATAACGTGGGGCGTTTTCTCCATCACGGCCCGCGCCACCGATATCGGATGCAGAATATTTTCGAGATACGTAACGGACCCGGCGTTGCCCTTCTCGTCCATAATGCAGGCATCGAGCGTAACGCGGCCATCGCGGTCGGGCAGGCCGCCGTAACCCACGCTGGTATCGTTGGGGTCGGCTTCGGGCACGCGAACCCCCGCTTCCACGGCGTCGAGGGCGCGTTTGCCCTGTTTCAGCACGGCTTCGGCAGCCGCATTGGCTTTGGGCTGATTCCAGGTCGAGACAATAAGGGGCGCGGGTGCAGCGCAGTTAGGACTGAGCGCGAAAAGATCGGGGCTGAGCGCGGTTAGCGAACTCAGGGTCAGAAAGCGACGGCGGTTTAGCATGATGATTGGAGGTTGTGCAAAATAATCTCCGGCCAAGATAGGCGGTTTGTTTGTTTCAGCGACGCTCTGCCCGTATTTTCATGCGCTATTCTACCTCGCCTTGTATGCCAAAAACGTTACTCGTCTTCTTCCTGCTCACCCTGCCCCTATTCACTACGGCCCAATCTCGGTTTAAGCTGGCGGGTTCGGTGCTGAATGCGCAAACCGACGCGCCGGTGGCGGGTGCGTCGGTGTTGATTCTCGATACGGGTATTGGTACGGTGACGGACTCGGCGGGTGGATTTTCGCTGCCGTTGCCAAAGGGAAATCAAACCATTCAGGTGTCGAGTCAGGGCTTCGAAACACAGCAACGTACCGTAACGGCCCGCGCTGATTTGTCGCTACAATTCCGGCTTACCGAACGCATTACACTCCTGCGCGAAACCACCGTAACGGCCAGTATGCCGGGGCAGAACGTTAGCAGCAACAACGTCGGCCTAACGACGCTCTCAATGCGGACACTGAAACAACAGCCGACACTGCTTGGCGAGGTTGATGTGCTGCGGACGGTGCAGTTTCTGCCCGGCGTGAGCAACGTAGGTGAGGCCAGTACGGGTTTTAATGTGCGCGGGGGTAACGCCGACCAAAACCTGATTTTGCTGGACGACGCGCCCGTGTTTAATGCCTCGCATTTGCTGGGGTTCATCTCCGTATTCAATCCCGACGTAGTGCAGGACATCAACTTTTACCGGGGCAGTGTTCCGGCGCAGTACGGCGGGCGGGCGGCATCGGTACTGCAAACGCGACTGAAAGAAGCCAAAGCCACAAAACTGGGCGTATCGGGTGGGCTGGGCTTGCTGAGCAGTCGGCTCAAGATTGACGCGCCCATCATCAAAAACAAACTCGCGTTTTATGCCGCTGGTCGCGTGGCGTATGTTGATCAGGTATTGCGGCTGTTTCCGATAAAAGCGTTGGCGGGCGCGGGGGCGGGCTTTACCGATGCCGTGCTGCGGGCCGATTATTTTCCGAACACGACCAATAAACTCTCGCTAACGGTTTTCAACAGTACCGACCGCTTCCAACTCCCCGGCGATTCGCTGCAAACTGTCGCGCTGGCGGGGTCGCAAACGGCGTTTCGCTGGCAAACGCGGATTGTGTCGCTGGCCTGGTCGCGGTATCTGTCGAGCCGCTGGCAGGTGCAGACTACGGGTACGTGGAGCCGTTACCAGTCCACCATCAGCACGCCCGACTCGGCGCGGTCGTATAACCTCCGGTCCGGTATCGACTACGGGCAGTTCCGCAGCAATTTCACTTACACCAACGGAACGCGCGTACAGGCCGAAGCGGGCATCAGCGGTATTTTGTACGACGTAACGGCGGGGCAACTCGACCCCGGCGATGCGCGTTCGGCCATAAATTCGGTGCGGCTCCCCAACGAACGGGCCGTAGAAACAGGCGTGTATGGGCAGGCTGATATCACACTTTCCAAACACCTGTCGGTGCAGATTGGTCTGCGGTACTCGTGGTTCGGGCGGCTTGGTCCGGCCACCACGTATGGGTACCGCGCCGGTCTGGCGCGTTCGCCCGAAACCATTACCGATTCGGTCGTGACCAACTCCGGCTTCGCCCAAACGTATGGCGGTTTGGAGCCGCGTGTATCGCTGCGGCTGGGACTGTCGGAGAAGGCGTCCGTCAAATTTGGGCTGAGCCGCATGATTCAGTATTTTCAGCAATTGAGCAACACCACTGCCGCCCTCCCCGCCGACCGCTGGCAGGTGGCCGATGCCTACCTAAAACCACAGATTGCCGAACAGGTCTCGCTGGGCTATTTTCAGAACCTGAAAAACGACGCCATCGAACTGTCTGTCGAGGTGTTTTATAAGCGGCTGACCAACGTCAACGATTTTCGGGGCGGCACCACGCTGCTGCTGAACCGGTACCCCGAAACGGCTCTCTTGCAGGGTACTGGCTTTGCGCGGGGCGTGGAGCTGTACATCCGCAAAAACACCGGTTTACTCACCGGCTGGATCAGCTACACCTACTCACAAACGCGGTTTCTGATAAACGGTGAGCAACCCGAAACCCGCGTCAACAACGGCAATTACTACCCGGCCCCCTACGACAAACCGCACATCCTGAACGCCATTCTGAACTACAAACTCAGCAGCCGTGCGAGCGTATCGGTCAATGGCGTTTATACATCGGGGCGGCCCATAACGTACCCAAACGCCAAAATGTACGTGGGTAACCGCGTCGTACCCTACTTCACCGACCGTAACCAGAGCCGCCTACCCGACTATATCAGGATGGACATTGGCCTGACCATCAACGGCGTTCGGGGCTACACCCGTTCGGGACGCGAAACCCGGTTTGAGAGCGACTGGAGTTTTTCGCTGTACAACGTGCTGGGTCGGCGCAATGCGTATTCGGTTTATGTGCAGACGCCCGTGCTGTTTGCCGAGTACTACAACAGCGTGAATGCCTACAAACTGTCAGTGCTGGGGTCGGTAATTCCGTCGATCAGCTATAATTTTCGATTCTGATGAGATACCTGCCCGTCTTGTTCCTCGCCCTTCTGCTTGCGTCCTGCATTGACCCGTATGATCCGAAACTGGTGGGTGGGGAACGGTATCTGGTCTTCGATGGGGTGCTGACCAACGCGCCGGGGCCGTATCGGTTTGTACTTTCGCTCTCGGCGGGGTATAACAGCACTCAAAGCGTGTTTGATCAGCGCGTAACGGGAGCTGTCGTGTCCGTAACCGACGATGCGGGCGTGGTAACGCGCTTCCTGGATGCGGGCAAGGGCAGCTACGTCTCGCCCGTCGGCTTTCGGGGGCAAGTGGGCCGTCGATATACGCTGGCGGTTCGCTACAAAGAGCAGACGTACCAATCGGAGCCGGAACCGATGCAACCCGTACCGGATATTGCGTCAGTGACGTGGACGTACCTGCCGAAACCGAGCGCGAACAGCCCTGGCGTTTTTCCAGTGTTAATCAGCCTGAACGACCCCACCGATACCGAAAACTATTACCAGTGGGACTGGACTCACTTCGAACAGCCTAACTTCTGTGTGCTGTACCGGCCACCCAACTCAAACATCACCTACCAAAAAAACTGCTGTTCAGACTGCTGGAACATCACCCGCAGCACGGGCGAGATTATTATGGCGTCGGATCAACTCGTCAATGGCAACACGCTGGCCGGTCAGCGGATTGCCGAGGTGCCGTACATCAGCAACGACCCATATTACCTGACGATCGGGCAGCAGTCGGTGAGCCGGGGAGCGTATCAATACTGGCAAACGGTGCAGACCCTGACCGGCAATGTTGGGAGCGTGTTCGATGCCACACCCGCCACGCTGACGGGCAATATCAAAAACCAGAAAGCCGACGGATTGCCGATGCTGGGGTATTTTCAGGTCTCGGCCCGCAAACAGCGCATTGTCTATATCGCCCGTCTTCGTGCCGCTACGTTACCGTACGCGCCCACCGCCTATCCGCTCTGGCCCGACTGCGAGCCCTGCACCGAAAGCCTGTACCGGACCGGCACCAAGCCGGAGGGCTGGAAGTAAAAAAAATGATTAGTTACCCCTTTTTCTATCGTGTACAATGTCTGACCCTGCCAAACATATTCTGCTAACCGAAGGCCCCGACCGTACTGGGCTGATTTACCATGTCATGGGCGTGTTGTTCCGGCATGGGCTGAACGTGATTCACAATAACGAGTACGTAAGTCCGGCGGGGCATTTTTTCATGCGCACCGAATTTTCGGCACCTGTCGATGGTACGTTAGATGCTGATACACTGCTGGACGAACTGCATACTGCCCTGCCCAATTCGGGCATTGTGTTCCGGCTCAGTCCGCAACGCAAAAAGCCCATTGTGGTCATGGTCACGAAAGAGCATCATTGTCTTGGCGATTTGCTGATTCGTCACGCGTTCGATGAGCTGAACGCCGATATTCTGGCCGTTGTCAGCAACTACGATACGCTGGAACCGCTGGTGAGTAAGTTTGGTATTCCGTTCCATCACGTCTCGCACGATGCCCTGAGCCGCGACGAACACGAAGCCGTTATCCAGCAGATACTAAGTTCATACCAGCCGGAGTACATTGTGCTGGCCAAGTACATGCGTGTGCTGACGCCGGATTTTGTGAACCAGTACCCCAACCGGATTGTCAATATTCACCACTCGTTTCTGCCCGCGTTTGTGGGAGCCAATCCGTACCGGCAGGCGTTTGAGCGGGGCGTTAAAATAATTGGAGCAACGGCGCACTTTGTCAATAACGACCTCGACGAAGGGCCAATTATTGCACAAAACGTAAAGGAAGTGAACCACAGGCAGTCAGCCGCCGACATGGCTACGGAAGGCCGCGACGTAGAAAAAATCGTCTTGTCGCAGGCGTTGAAGCTGGTTTTCAACGACCGCGTGTTCATAGCCGGAAACCGGGCTGTGGTATTGTAACCCCCCGAATCTTCTCCTCATCAGTGTCGATCCGCTCATACTCGCCGGGAGTGGCCGATGCCATTGACACGGCGGGCTGGCGGAACTGCATGTTGCTCTCGTGCCGAACACTGCCGCTTGTATGGAGCGCATCGACGCCCGTAGCCCATAATCGTTCCGCATTTTCGGCATTTACCCCCGCGCCCGCCATGATTTCGATGCGTCCGGCAGCCTGCTTTACCAGGTCTCTCAGTAACGAAATGCCCGCTTCGGCAGTGGCTTGCTGGCCGGATGTCAGAATACGAATGGCTCCGGTACGAATAATCGCTTCGAGAGCTTCGGCGGCATCGCGGGTCATATCAAAAGCGCGGTGGAAGCAAACGGGCATTGGGCGGGCCTGTTCCACAAGCTGGCGGGTTCGGAATTCATCGACAGTACCGTCGGCGTTCAGGATGCCCAACACCACACCATCGGCACCCAGCGAACGGGCCACGTTGATATCGGCCTGCATAACGGCAAACTCATCGTCGGTGTAGAGAAAATCGCCCCCGCGTGGCCGAATCATCACGAACAGCGGAATAGTAAGGTACTGACGGGCCAGTTGAATCAGCCCTGCGCTTGGCGTAGTACCACCTTCAGCCATACCCCCACAGAGTTCAATACGCCCCACTCCGGCGCGTTGGGCCGTTAAGCAGGATTCGAGTGAGTACGCACAGACTTCAACCATGACTTAGTTATTCAGAAAGAACCTTGATTTTTGACCATGCACCGTGAAACAAATAAACAGCCATTGCGTTAATGGCCTAAATCGGTGCAAATTTCGTTTTGCAACATTTTTGCGGAAATAGGTTTGGATATTACCAATTTTTTTACTTTTGCACCCTCATTGAAAAATACGGCTTAAAGACGAATACACACTATGTACTGGACACTTGAACTTGCTTCCTATCTTGAAGATGCCCCCTGGCCCGCTACGAAGGACGAACTGATCGACTTCTCGATTCGCTCCGGTGCCCCACTCGAAGTAGTGGAAAACCTTCAGGAACTCGAAGATGACGGACAGCCCTACGAAAGCATCGAAGAAATCTGGCCTGATTATCCAACCAAAGACGATTTCTTCTTCAACGAAGACGAGTATTGATTTTTTGGTCGATGTGGCGTAAAAAAAGCGTATTCCAGCAATGGGATACGCTTTTTTGTAAGTTGGTCATTCTTGACCGACCAGCCCCGACAAGGGGTTAACGATGTAGTTACTTACTTAGCTTCAATTACATCGTTACCCGCTAATCAGGCAGGAGTCGATTCGGCGGCCCGATCTGACCTACTTCCCGACTTCTCTTTTACAGCGCGGTCATATTTCCTGGGAGCGAACAGAAAACCGAAGGCTTCGGCTCCTTCTTTGGTATGTACCTTATGGTGGATGTAGTGCGCCCGCATGATGCGCTGCATATACTGCCCGTTGGTCGGGAATTTAACTTTAGCCCGGCGATGCACGATTACGTCGTGGAAAATAAAGTAAAAAACGCCGTAGAGCGTTACGCCCGCGCCAATCCAGGCCAGAAAGCGGTATTCAGGCAATTCAGCCCCCGCCACAATCAGGCTGATGGCCGTGCCGGCAAACACAACGGCAAACAGATCGTTTCGTTCGAAAAAGCCTTTGTGATGATTGTGATGGTCGTTATGCCAACTCCACAAAAAGCCGTGCATCACGTACTTGTGCGTAAACCAGGCAACCCCCTCCATAAACAGGAACGTACCAATAACCAGCGCAACGTTTACCAGCATTTCAGCGTTATTTTAACGATTGATTCAACACCTTTTGTTTTTCTGTAACGGCATGTTTGCCAAAAAAGTTGGCTAACCACTGCCGACTTTTCACCGAAAAAAAAGGTATAATCACCAAAAAACGCTTTTGTATTGGTTTTCTTAGGAAAAGTCAAGTGGAGAAGACAGACACGGACTGTCTGACGGTAGCCTTACGGTTGCGCCTGGCCCACGATGCTGACATTACCTGTACCGATCTGCGTGATATTGGCAACATTGGGTTGCAAACCGCCCGTCTGAATGACCGTCATCACGTTTTGGTTGCCGAACTGACCCGCCATTTCGGTGGGAAACATGGGGTCAGTATCTACGCCTTTCAGCACGTTGCTGTTTCCCGATTGCTGCACCGATGCCCGGTTTCCTACTCCTCCCTGTATCAGTTGTGCCGTATTCTGGTCGCCTTCTTGGTCAATACCGGCCCGGTTGTCGTCTGAGTAAACTAACTGCCCCGTGATGGTCGAGAGGCCGTCAATGAAGCCCTGCTGAATAACGGCCAGGTTTCCTGTGCTGCTGGCCGACGTCTGGTTCTGGCTGATGGTGGCCGAGTTACCGCTGCCCAATACCGTACTGCTGCCCGCACTAGCCCCGTCG
>JBBRUB010000124.1:0-7939 GCA_038248175.1 Cytophagales bacterium
AACGGCAACGTACTTGAATCGGACGACTGGTTCCGGCATATCAGTATTGCGGCTCCCTATCTCGAACTGATCGAAGAACTGACGTTGGACGAACTGCTGAATTTTCACCAGACGTTCAAACCGTTCAAAACCGACCTGACGCCCGAAGTCATTGCCGACCGGCTGTTGCTGAGTCACGCCCGCCACAAGGAAATCAAGTATTTTTCGTCGGGCATGAAGCAGCGTGTTAAACTTGGCCTGGCGTTTTTCAGCGACGCCCCGGTGGTCATTCTCGACGAACCCACCGCCAACCTCGACCGGCAGGGCGCGGCCTGGTACCACGAGCAGGTGCAATTGCTCAACCCTAATCAACTGCTGCTAATCGGATCCAACATTCCCGAGGAGTACGATTTCTGCCCCAACGTGCTGGATGTCATGCAGTGGAAATGAATACGGCATTAAAACGGCATTATGAGTAAAGTGTGTTGAAAACAATGTCTTTAGCAAGTAGGTTAATCCTACTGAACTAATATACTTACGTTATGAACATTTGCGTTTTTAAACTCACGACGTCCACACTGGGCGTCTTTTTTGTAGCCGCTGGCCTGATTGCCACCCCTGCTCTATCACAAAACCGGAGCCGCCCGTCGGGTAATCCCCAAATGAACAACGCGCAGTCCGGCGACTCACGAATGGGTGGTTCGGAACTGGGTAATTACCGCTACCCGCCCGCCGACAAGTGGATACCGCTGGATGCCAGCAAGCGCGAACCCATCAACCGCGATTTGCAGGCCACGGTCGTAGAACTTCTCGAACTGTACCACGATGCCAAACAGTCGCACTGGAATCTGCGCGGGCCACTGTATTTTCCGCTGCATCACGCGCTTCAGGAATATGCCGAACAATACCTCAAATACACCGATACGATGGCCGAGCGACAGCTTGAAATCGGTATTCCTGCCGACGGTCGTACCAATACCATTGTGCAGACTAACAACCTGTCTAATTTTCCAGGCGGCTTTCTGTCAGATCGTGATGTGCTGCAAATCATGACCGAACGTATCTATACCGTTGCCGAACGGGTACGGGACCGGATTGAAAGTACCAGCAAAAACGGTGACGACGTTACGTCCAATTTATTGCAGGAACTGAGTTACACACTCGATAAACAGGTGTGGCAGTTCCGGGCACATATGCAGTAAGTCCGAATAGTAACAGGTATAAACAGAGGGGGATTTCTGTGTAATACCAACGAAATATTCGATATTTGATAAACTGTTGGCACCATTGATTCCCAACAGCTTATCAGGTATATGCGACTGATGTGGTTTATCTGGGGTGGGGCAGCCATTGGAGCCGTCCTTATATTATCGTCGTTTCTGGGCGTGTTCGAGAGCCGTGTTGATTATAACACGCAGGTCAAGCCCATTCTTAATAAGAACTGCATTGCCTGCCACGGGGGCGTCAAAAAAGCATCGGGCTTTTCGCTGCTGTTTAAACACGAAGCCCTGGCCCCGGCCAAATCGGGCAAACTCGCCATTGTACCTGGCGATGCCGACGCCAGCGAGATGATCCGCCGATTGACACTGACCGACCCCGACGAGCGGATGCCGTTAGATCACCCGGCCCTTAATTCTGACGATATCGAAACCCTGCGCAACTGGATCGACCAGGGAGCTGAATGGGGCGATCACTGGGCCTATCAGCGCGTAGAAAAACCCGAACTACCCCAAATTGAGACGTTTTGGTCGCGAATGGGACTTACGAAGAACGACGAAACCGCCTGGGCCAAAAACGAAATTGACCATTTTATTCTTGACAAGCTGAAGCAGGAAGGGCTGAAACCTTCGCCCGAAGCCGACAAAGTAACGCTCATCCGGCGCGTATCACTCGACCTGACCGGACTGCCTCCCACGGAGAAAGACGTAGCTGATTTTCTGGCCGATACATCGCCAACCGCCTACGAAAAGGTGGTTGAGCGACTGCTGAACACCCCCACTTATGGCGAACGCTGGGCGGGCGTCTGGCTCGACCTGGCCCGCTACGCCGATACCAAAGGCTACGAACGCGATCCCGGTCGCAAAATATGGCGGTACCGCGATTACCTCATCAAAGCGTTTAATGCTGACAAACCCTACGATCAGTTCGTGACTGAGCAACTGGCGGGCGATCTGCTGCCGAACCGCACCGACGATCAGCTCACGGCTACGGGATTCCATCGTAACACCATGAACAATGACGAGGGCGGTACGCAGGACGAAGAATTTCGGGTGGCGGCCACCATTGACCGGGTCAATACCACCTGGGAGGTGTTTCAGGGAACGACCTTCGCCTGTATTCAGTGCCACAGCCACCCGTATGATCCGTTTACGCATGAAGAGTATTACAAGTACCTCGCTTTCTTCAACAACGCCCGCGACGAAGACGTAACCAGCGATACGCCTACCCTCCGGTTCTATAAAGATGACGACTCGACTGCAGCCACCGCGCTGACCAGCTGGATGCGCACCAATCTGCCCGCCCGCACGGAGTCAGTACACTCGAAATTCCTGCGGACGATGGAGCCGAAATTCAACTCGCACAGTATCCAGCAGTTCCAGCATGCATCGCTGCTCGATGCCAAGTATTTCGGAGCGCAGCACAACGGATTGGGGCAATTGGACAACGTAACGATGACCAACCAAAACCGCTTGCTGCTGGCCTGGGGTACCAAGGATGCCGGAGCGACGATGACCATCCGGCGCGATAGTATCACCGGTCCGATTCTGCTTACCCAACCGGTACCCAAAACAGGTAGTCAGTGGAACGACAGCATTCAGGCGTTTCCCATTCCGGTTACGGCGGGCAGACACACGCTGTTTCTTCAGTTCAGTAATCCTAAACAGCTAAAGAACTGGACCATGATCAAGTGGGTGGCTGTACAAACCGCTCTGCCCGATGCCGATCAGGAAAAACAATACCTGACCCTGCTCAACAAAGACCCCGAAACTACGCCCATCATGCTCGATGGGGCGGGCGATCTGGCCCGGCAAACACATGTCTTTGAGCGCGGTAACTGGCTTGTTAAGGGGAAGCGGGTGCAGCCCGGCGTTCCCGAATCGTTTCCGGCGATGGATGCGAAACTGCCTAAAGACCGGCTCGGCCTGGCTCGTTGGATCACCAGCCGCGACAATCCGCTTACTGCCCGTGTGGCCGTGAACCGATTCTGGGAGCGGCTGTTTGGTACCGGCATTGTGGAGACCGTCGAGGATATGGGTACGCAGGGTATTCCGCCCACCCACCGCGAACTGCTTGACTACCTGGCCGCCGAATTCATGGACACCGACCACTGGCAGATGAAAAAACTGCTGAAACGAATGGTTATGTCGGCCACGTACCGGCAGCAATCCAGTGTATCGCCGGCGTTGCTGGCCCAGGACCCGTTCAATAAACTGCTGGCTCGTGGCCCGCGCGTTCGGCTGTCGGCAGAGCAGGTGCGGGATCAGGCACTGGCCGTAAGTGGGTTGCTGAGCAGCAAAATGTTTGGGCCGAGCGTCATGCCCACCCAGCCCGACGGCATCTGGCAGTCGCCCTACGACGGGGCGAAGTGGGAGCCAAGCACCGGCGAAGATGCCCACCGACGGGCTTTGTACACTTACTGGAAACGCACCGCGCCCTATCCGTCGATGGTCACGTTCGATAGCCCAAGCCGCGAGTTTTGCCAGATTCGGCGGTTGCGTACCAACACGCCCCTACAGGCTCTGGTTACGCTCAACGACCCGATTTACGTAGAAGCCGCTGAATACCTGGCCGAGTTCATGCACAGTCAGGGACAAACGCCCGACGCCCGGATTCGGGCCGGATTCCGGCGCGTGATGCTGCGAAATCCATCGCCCCAAAAACTCGCCGTATTGACCCGGCTGTACCATTCTGCCGAGCAGCACTATCAACAAAACCCCGACGAGATGCGCCAGTTGCTGACGCTCAACCCCTGCGAA
The DNA here is from genome assembly GCA_038248175.1 of Cytophagales bacterium. Taxonomy (GTDB): domain Bacteria; phylum Bacteroidota; class Bacteroidia; order Cytophagales; family Spirosomataceae; genus Spirosoma. Next base: position 3,957 of record JBBRUB010000124.1, read on the forward strand.
ACCGTAACGCCCCAGATTGCCGCCCTCACCGTAACGGCCAACACCATGCTGAACCTGGACGAGGTGATCACGAAAGAATAAACGCCATGAATAAACTCGATCAGGAACTTCGGCACGCAGCCGCTCAGCGCGAAACCCGGCGGCATTTTCTGCACACCTGCACCACCGGGCTGGGGGCTATGGCCCTGAGTTCGACCCTGGCCAGTTGCGGCTTTTTCGATAAAACTGGTCAACTTCCCGTGGGTAGTACCCTGAGCGACGAGCCAACGGCTCCGCAATCAGCGCAGTTTCGGCCCAAAGCAAAGCAGGTTATTTACATCCATATGGCCGGGTCGCCGAGTCAGCTGGAGTTGTTCGATTACAAGCCCGAACTGGCCAAATACAACGGTAAAGATTGTCCGCAGGCGTTGCTCGAAGGCAAGAAGTTTGCGTTTATCCGGGGTGTTCCCAAGATGCTGGGGCCGCAGGGTAAGTTTGCGCAACACGGGCGGTCGGGCGCATGGGTGTCGGACTACCTGCCGCATTTGCAGGGCGTAGTGGATGAGGTAACGTTCCTGAAGGCCATGCACACCGATCAGTTCAATCACGCCCCGGCGCAGTTGCTGATGCACACGGGCAGCGCGCGGCTGGGTCGCCCAAGTATGGGGTCGTGGGTAACCTACGGGCTGGGCAGCGAGAACGACAACCTGCCGGGTTTTGTGGTGCTGGCGTCGGGTGGTAAACAGCCCGACGCGGGGCAAAGCATCTGGGGCAGCGGGTTCCTGCCCAGCGTGTATCAGGGCGTGCAGTGCCGCACTGAGGGCGACCCTGTCCTGTATGCATCAGACCCGTCGGGTATCAGCCGCGATGTGCGTAAACAAACCATCGACGCCATTAACCAGATCAATCAGCAGCAGTACGAGGACGTAAACGACCCCGAAATCCTGACCCGTATTGCGCAGTACGAACTGGCCTTTAAAATGCAGATGTCGGTGCCGGACGCCATGGCCATCAAAACCGAACCGCAGTACATTCTGGACAGCTACGGCGTTGACCCCGACAAAGGTTCGTTTGCCCGCAACTGCCTGCTGGCGCGTCGGCTGGTGGAGCGGGGTGTCCGGTTTGTGCAACTCTTTGACTGGGGCTGGGACACGCACGGCACCAGTGCCGACGGGTCGATAGATACTGGGCTTCGCAGCAAATGTGGTGAGTCAGACCAGGCCGTAGCGGCTCTGTTGCAGGATCTGAAGCAGCGCGGGCTACTTGACGAGACGCTGGTGGTATGGGGCGGTGAGTTTGGCCGGACGCCGATGCAGGAAAACCGCGATGGGCAGGTGCTGCCGTTCATGGGTCGCGACCATCACCTCGATGCCTTTACGGTCTGGATGGCAGGTGGGGGCGTTAAACGGGGGTTTTCCTACGGCGAAACCGACGACATTGGCTACTACGGCGTAAACGGACAAACTCACGTCCACGATTTGCAGGCTACCATTCTGCACCTGATGGGTTTCGATCATACCAAATTGACCTACCAGTTTCAAGGCCGCCCCTTCCGCCTGACCGACGTAGCCGGGAAAGTAATTACCCCGATTCTGGCCTGACGAACAGTCCAGCAAAACGACGGTTTAGCTTACAGAAAAAGTCATAAAAACGGACTGATTTAGCTCAACGCGTTTTTATGACTTTTCGGTGAAATGACGGATAATTCAGATTATATTATGAAACAAAAACAAGATCGTCTGGCTGTACCGGGAAGGAGCTTTACTTGATAAAAGTCAATTGGGGTACGCCACCCTATTTCTTATTTGACTTACTGTTCCCAGCAAATCTTAGTAGCACGCCAACACCTGTTGAGACCAGAGCTATCTTCAATAGCAGCGGACTGTGCGGTTGCCCCGTCAGTAGTTCAATGATGAAAATAGCCACAAACAAGGCAATTCCCCCCAGAGTGAAGAAGTACATTGTTCTCTGTTCCAACCCCATTTGCCGCTGCTGTCTAAACTTTGTTTGCTGACATATTAAAATCCGTGCTGACCTGAAATAACTTGACAGGTTCAGGGCAATACAGGTTGTTACATAAGTGAGGTTATGTAAAGCAGCAGACACGATTTAAGGCTTGTGTCCTTGTATGACTCCGTTTCTACGTATAGCATATGCAATTCCGAATCCGCTTGAGATTTGAACTTCATAAGCTATTTCCTCCCCGTTTTCATCGACCTGAAAGGAGTGAAATGAGGTAAAAGTTAGGAAGTTTCTCCGCTGCGAGACAACGGCACCATCATATTTAATGACTTCTTTTCCATTCCAGATGCTGGCATGGATATCAATCTGATGTCCATTAACTTGTATCGATTCGTTCATTGGTCAGCCGAAAATATGGTTAGCTCGATTATACAGTAAGATTAGCAGGTGATCACTGTTGTATAATCTGTGTTATGTAAAGTTGCCAATGCTACAAGCCATACTTCATTGAAAGTCAGCCGCTGATTTAATCTACTGCCAGCGGTATTTACCGGACCATCCTCAGATTACAAATGTTCCTTCGCTTCGGCTTTGAGTAGTTTCTTATCAATCGGTACGACGCCGACGGATTCGCAGACGAGACCCCCGCCGAGGTTGGACAGGCCCGCGATGATGGCGGGCGGCTGGCGCAGGGCCACGCAGCAGGCGGCAATGCTGATGACGGTATCGCCCGCGCCCGATACGTCGGCAATCTGCCGGACGTGGGCGGGTAGTCTCAGCCGTTCGGTGTTGTAGTCGATGAACGCGCCCCGCTCCGAGAGGGTAATCAGCGTGCCTTTTAGCTGCAATGTTTCTTTTAGCTGGTCAACAACGGCCTGAAATTCAGTGGGATTGTCCACGTCGAACTCAACTTTTAATCCTTCACGAAGTTCCTTGAGATTGGGCTTAAACAGGGTTGTGTTCCGGTAAGCGAGGAAGTTACGCTTCTTGGGATCGACCACCGTCGGTACGTCTCTGGCGTTGGCGAAGTCGGTGATTTCGGCGATGGCTTCAGGACTGAGTACGCCCTTGTCGTAATCCTCGAAAATCACGACGTGGCAGGTTGGAATCAGGGCTTTGGCTTTTTCGATCAACTGCGCCCGCTCGTCGGCGGTGATGAGTTTATCGGTTTCGGTATCCACCCGCACCACGTGCTGCGCACTGGCAATGATCCGCTCTTTGATGGTCGTAATGCGCGAGTTGGACCGGATCAGGCCGTCGCAGTTGAGGCCCCGGTCGCAGAGTTCCTGCTCAAGCTGATCGCCGGCCAGGTCGGTACCGATGACCGAGCAGATGATGGCTTCGGCACCGAGGGCCTGTACGTTCAGCAGGACGTTTCCGGCCCCGCCCAGCCGCCGTTCGCGCCTATCGACGGTCACGATGGGTACGGGAGCTTCGGGCGAAATACGCTCTACCCGGCCCCAGACGTAGGAATCGAGCATCACATCACCAATAATCAGCACCCGCAGGTTGTCGAACTGATCGAAGAGTTCGTCGATGGATAAATCAAGTACGGGAGTCATAGGTGAAAGAGCGAAAGAATGAAAGAGCGAACTGGAATGCCAAATTGCAGAACTCAACTCCATGGGTGAAGTAGGCTAAACTGTTACCAGCCGGTGAGCAAAGTTAACAGCCAGTCGGGTTTCAAAAATAAAGCGACGATGGGAACAACCAGCCCAACGGCCAGCCATACAGCCGCACGGGGGAGTTTTTCGGTACGATGTTCTCCAGATAAAGGTCTGAAAAATAAGAGGAACGGAATTTTCAGGTAATACACCAGCGAGATCAGCGCGTTGAGCAGTCCCAGCGCAAACAGGGCCAGCAGCCAGGGTTTGCCCGTTTGGCTATACGCATCGAACAGGGCCGAGAAAGACAGTAGTTTGGCCGTGAACCCCACCGTGGGCGGCAAACCCGTCAGCCCCAGCATGGTAATGGTCAGGGCTACCGACAGCAGCGGCTGTTTTGCCCCCAGTCCGGCAAACTGGCTCATGGTCAGATCGTCG
>JBBRUB010000125.1:0-7927 GCA_038248175.1 Cytophagales bacterium
CCGTTTGTAAAGTGATGAGCCTGTCGGGTTATTATGAATTTGACGGTTATGATAAAGACGGCTGGCCGCTCTGGAATCTCGCCCAGCCGTTGCCCTACGCTAATCTGCCTGAACAGGAAGCCTTTTTACAACAACACGTATTGGAATATTTCGCCCAGGAAGCCGACTTTAGACTATGAAACAGACAACTGCCTACAACACCCTGCTGCAACGAATTGACGAATTCAAGAAGCGGTATTTCCTGAACCAACTCGTTAAGGGTTCATTATTTTTCGTCGCCATTGCGGGCGGATTATTCCTGCTGGCGAATACGGTTGAGTTTGTCGGCCACCTGAATTCGGCTGGACGGGGCGTTTTGCTGTTCGGCTCGTTGGCCGTTGCAGTGGTGAGTTTGGCCGTTTTTGTGGTGCGCCCGTTGCTGGGTTTGTACGGCCTGAACCGCCCGTTGAGCGATACCGAAGCTGCGCGGCAAATCGGTAGTTTCTTCCCGGAAATTGGTGATAAACTGCTCAATACGCTCCAACTACAGGCTATCTCGTCTCAGCAGAGCGATTTATTACAGGCCAGCTTGCAACAACGGTCGCAGCAGTTGCTCATCACGCGCTTTGCTAATGCCATTCAACTCAATAAAAATCGGCGGTTTTTGAAGTATGCGTTGCCGCCGATGCTGCTCATTTTATTGGTACTGATTGTTAATCCGGCTTTCTTTTCGGCATCCTCAAACCGCATCGTGAACTACAACCGTGAGTTTGCGCCCGAAGCCCCGTTTCAGTTTTTGGTACAGAACAAATCCTTCCGGGCATTCAGAAATGAAGACTTCACGCTGTCGGTGAAGTTGAAAGGGTCGGCTATACCACAGTCGGTTTTTGTAGTGGTTGATGGTACGCGCTTCAAGCTAGAACCCGTCGGCGACACGTTTCAGCATACGTTTGATAACCTTCAGCGCGACCTTGATTTCTTCCTGGAGGGCTCCGGGTTTCGGTCGGCTGATTATGAGTTGATGCTCATTGACCGCCCGGCGATTCTGTCGTTCGATGTATTGCTGAACTATCCCGCTTACCTGAATAAACCCGCCGAGCAACTCGCCAACGTCGGCAATTTGCTCGTGCCGGAGGGAACCACCGTGAAATGGCGGTTCGCTACGAGCCACGCTGATTCGATTTCGCTGAAATTCTCGCGTGAAAACCTACCAGCCGTTGCCGATCGGGTAGGGGAGGGGGAGTTTGAAATCAGCCGCCGGGTAAAATCTACAACGGATTATGCCGTGCAACTCCGCAACCATGACGTACCGGCTCCGTCATCGGTGAATTACGGGATTCAGGTTATTGCTGACCGCTTCCCACAGATTGCGTTGAGTCGGTTGCAGGACACGGCCACGTATAACTTTATCGCGCTGTCGGGCTTGGTAGCCGACGATTACGGTTTCTCGAAAATGAATCTCAATTATCGAATCACACGGGAGGGTAAAACATCGGCATACGTCCAGCGCGAGATTCCGTTTAACCGCAATACCACCTCGCAAAACTTCGCCTACAATTGGTTCTTAGATAGCCTGAAACTGGGCAAAGAAGATCGCTTAGAGTACTTCGTGCAGGTTTGGGATAACGATGGCGTGAACGGCCCCAAAGCGGTTAAATCGGTGCCGTTTACGTTTGAGATTCCGTCGGCAAAAGATGTGCAGGAGCAGGTGAGTAAGAGCGCGGAGAAAACCGAGAAAGACATTAGCGATGCTTTAGCCAAAGCACAGGCTATCAAAAAAGAGCTTGCTGCAATGGAAAACCGGATTCGGACCCGCAAAACCGCCGATTTCCAGGATAAAAAGCAGTTGCAGGACATTTTGCAAAAGCGCGACGAACTGATGCAGGAGTTGCAGAAGATGCAGGAGCAGATGCAAAAGACCAACGAAACGCAGCAACGGTTCATGCAGCAAAATCAGCAGATGCAGGAAAAAATGCAGCAGTTGGAAAAGTTGTTTAAGGAGATGCTTGACCCTGAATCGAAGCAGTTGTATGAGCAGTTGAAGCAGATGCTGGAGCAAAAACGCGACGACAAAGCCGCCGAAACGCTTGATAAGCTTAACCGCAAAGAGCGCAACATGGAGAATGATTTGAAGCGTGCTTTGAAACTTTTCAAACAGTTGCAGATGGATCAGAAGACCGAAGCCGCGATTCAGGAACTCGAAAAACAGGCCGAAAAACAAGATCAGGAAGCTAAAGAAAATGAGAAACAGCCCGATCAAAAGCAGTCGCCGGAGCAGAAAGCCAAAGACGATCAGCAGCAAAAAGAGCAGCAGAAGGCACAGGAAGATTTCAAAGAATTGCAGGAGCAATTGAAAGAACTGGAAAAAGAAGCCGAGAAAGACCAACTCCGTACACCCGATGACCAAGAAGATAAGCAGCAGGAGATTGAAAAAGAGATGCAGGATGCAGCCGAACAGTTGAAAAAGCAGCAAAGTAAAAAAGCATCTTCATCGCAGTGCAAGACCTCGAAATCTATGAAAAGCATGGCAAAAGCGATGCGGGAATCTATGGAGTCAATGGAGATGAAAGAGGCTACGGAAAACATGGATGACATCCGGGCTTTGCTCGAAAACTTACTGACGCTATCGTTTGATCAGGAACGGCTAATGAAAGATTTTCGGGGGATGAACCTGCAAGACCCGCGCTTGGTAAAACTCTCGCAGGAACAGCTAAAACTCCAGGATGATGCTAAGGTAATCGAAGACAGCCTGAATGCCTTGGCTACTCGAGTGGTTCAGATTCAGCCGTTTGTGACCCGCGAACTGGCCAACATGAAGTATTATATGGACGAAAGTGTACGGGAACTGCGCGAACGGCGATTAAGCATGGCATCGTCGAAACAGCAATTTGCCATGACCAGCATTAATAATTTAGCACTTATGCTGAGTGATGCTCTGAAACAAATGCAAGCCCAGATGAACGCAATGGCGATGCCTGGGAGCGGAAAAGGGGGCAAAAAAGGTAAAAAGCCAGAGCAAGGGCAAGGCCTAGGTGAGATGCAGAAAGACCTGAATGGCAAGATGGACAAACTCTCGAAAAGCGGAAAATCAGGTCAGGGTTTGTCAGAAGAGTTATCTCAATTAGCCGCCCAGCAGTCTATGATTCGTAAGTTGTTGAAAGAAATGCAGGAGAATGCGAAAGGAACTGAGGCTGGAAAAGGGCAGGAAAAACAGGTGCAGGAGTTGATGGAAAAGATGGATCAGACCGAAACTGATTTGGTAAATAAGCGCGTGAATCCACAAACGATCAACCGCCAAAACGAAATTGTGACCCGGTTGCTTGAGTCAGAAAAGGCACTTCGCCAGCAAGAGGAAGATACCAAACGGGAGTCGCGCACGGCGCAGGCTCCGGTACGTAAACCGCCGGTTGGGTTAGATTCAAACGTGCAATCGCAGCAACGGCAAACGGAGGTCTTGCGCTCAGTCACGCCAAATTATAACACGTTCTATAAAAATCAGTCGAACCGTTACTTGCAGGGCATCTCCAGCAAGAAATAAACTTTCTCCCACACACAAAAAATGCGAACTGATAATCAGTTCGCATTTTTTGTGTGAAAAATATGAGGTTTGCGAAATTGTGCAAAATGTTTCACGTGGAAACATTGAGGTTTATATTAATACGGTTGAGTTTTGGACCATTTTAAGTAAACTGCTCAGCGTATCTTTCATGTCTTTGCGATCCGCGATAAAATCCAAAAAGCCATGCTCCAAAACGAACTCGGCACTCTGAAAATCTTTAGGTAAGTCTTTGCCAATCGTTTCGCGAATAACGCGGGGCCCCGCAAACCCAATAAGCGCGCCTGGTTCAGAGATGTTAAAGTCGCCAAGCATGGCGAACGACGCTGTGACACCGCCCGTAGTTGGGTCAGTAAGAAGTGAGATGTAAGGGAGTTTCGCTTCGGCCAGCAGTGCGAGTTTGGCTGAGGTTTTTGCCATCTGCATCAGCGAATAGCCAGCCTCCATCATTCGTGCGCCACCGGATCGGGAAATCATCAAAAAAGGCGTTTCAGTTTGCAACGCATGGCTAATAGCCCGTGCAATTTTTTCGCCAACCACTGATCCCATAGAGCCACCAATAAAATTAAAATCCATGCAGGCAATCGTAATAGGGGTCTCGTTCATCAAACCAAATGCGGTACGAACAGCATCAGTCAAGCCAGTTTTAGCGATGGTCGTCTTAACCCGGTCAGGATAAGCTTTGGTGTCTTTAAACCGTAATGGGTCTGCTGATAACAGATTTGTATCTAATTCTGTAAACGTATTATCATCAAACAGTATAGAAAAATACGCATCGGAGCCGATTTTCTCGTGATAATTGCAATGGACGCAGGTGTAGGCATTGAGTTTATGTTCCCGCGTGTGCATTGCTTTCTTGCAATTTGGGCATTGATACCACAACCCATCGGGGGCTTCCCGTTTCATTTCGGTGGGCGTTTGAATACCCTTATCTTTTCTAACAAACCAAGACATAATCGAACGGTGATTTTAGTAACAGGTCGGTAAATATAAAGACAAAACCTTGATGGGTTGTCGGGTTCCTAAATAACAAGCCTGATAGTATACTGGATTAGATACCGATATGGTACACAAAAGGGGTACATTATTTGTCAGGATGGTCAAAACCAGACGAATAATGTACCCCTTTGTTGCGGTAATACTTGCGTCAGTTAATCGCTCAGTTTAGACCGAACTAATTCTTGTTCACTGAAGAGAGGTATATCAAAAAGCGAGACCTGATGCCGCTCGTAGGCAGGGGAGTCTAAATTTATTGGATAACGTCCTGATAACATATCATTGACCATACGCTGAATACGAGCGTCAAAAGCAGGCTCTACTGCACTATCGACCTGCGCGGTAACAATCAAATTTGATGGTACAAGGCTAACCGTTGTACCTGTACCAACTACATTTCCAGGGTTTGAGCTGGTGGGCAATATTGGCTCCTGACCAGACATTTTTGTTTGGTCAACAGGCTGTTCGGCTGTTGTATAATCATTAGTTTCACCGTTTGCCTGTTCCTGACCGGGTTTTGTCTTTTGACCATTAGCAGAAAAATCGTCAGTACTGGGTTCTTTTGGACGTTGCCCGTTGATGACTATGCCCGGAAAATCTTTGAGTTCAGCGAGTAGGTCAAAGCCAGCCGCAATGATTGTGACTCGAAGTTTCGTGCCCAAATCTTCATTAATAATGGCTCCGTGTTTGAATAACATGGCTTTTTTGCCAATTTTTTCCTGAATGAATGATGTAATGGCTTTTTGCTCATTCATCGTCGTTTCGTATTCGGTACTTGATGCCATCGTCAGCAAAATACGCTTGGCTCCGCTAATGTCGCGGTCGTTTAGCAACGGCGATGTAAGCGATTCTTCAATAGCCTGCACCGCCCGACCTGACCCTTCGGCATCTGCAGAACCCATAACAGCCTGCCCGGCCCGATTCAAGACGCGCTTCACGTCCATAAAATCTACATTAATATCTCCACGAATTGTGATCATTTCGGCAATGCTTTTTACAGCGTTTGCTAACACGTCATCGGCTTTGGCAAACGCTTTCCGGAGCGGTAAATCGCCGTAGATTTCGGCTAATTTATCGTTCAACACCACCAGCACGGTGTCGCAATGTTCTTTCAGTTCGTCAATTCCGGCCTGTGCCTGTGCTAATTTTTCAGTGCCCTCAAATTCAAACGGAGCCGTCACAACAGCAATCGTGAGCAGGCCCATTTCGCGGGCTACTTTCGCAATTACAGGGGCGGCTCCGGTTCCGGTTCCGCCACCCATCCCCGCCGTAATGAACACCATCTGAGTTGGCTCACCGAGTAAAGCCCGGATATCATCAACGTTTTCTTCGGCCGCCCGCTTGCCAATTTCCGGGTCAGTGCCAGCACCAAGACCTTTTGTAAGTTCGGCACCAAGTTGAAGTTTTAGGTTAATGGGGCTGTTAAGTAGCGCCTGCCGGTCGGTGTTACAGACCACAAAATCGACACCGTTCACGCCCATCACTTTCATATGATTCACGGCATTACCACCGCCACCGCCAACGCCAACCACTTTGATGATCGGTATGTCATCATCGGGCAGATCGTGCGAATATCCGTTCTTAAAAAGCGTACTCATGGTGTTCGGTTTTAATAAGTTAGTATGTATCTGTCTCGCGTCCTGTTGATGGACTGCTGAACAGCCCCAGAAGTTTATCCACCACTTTACGCCCTGTTTTGTCAGGAGTATCAGTAGGCGGTTGTATAACTGGCTCCTGACTGTGTTTAGCTGGATTGCTGATAAACGAAATGCGCGGATCAATCGGGACTAAACCCGCCCAAACCAGGCCGATAGCCGTAGCGAAAGACGGATCCGCAACTAAATCAGCGCGTAAATTATGCTCAAGATTTTCGGGATAGCCTATCCGAACGGGCATCCCGGCTACGCGCTGAAAGGTTTGGTCAATGCCATCAATCAGAGCGGTACCGCCGGTAAGTACAATGCCGCCTAATAGTTTATCGGCATAACCGGCCCGGCTCAATTCTGTATAGACTAACCCGGCAATTTCACTTACACGCTCATTAATAATTAATGCTACGTTTTTGAGCATGATGTCTTTAGGCGGTTGCCGACTGAGACCAGGAACCGAGACAACTTCATGCGTACGGAAATCATTGCTGTTAGAATTGCCAAATTTTACTTTCAACTGCTCTGCTTGCTGCGACATAACCCGGCATCCGGTTTCAATATCGCGGGTGATACTATCGCCTGCCCAAGGCAATACGGCTACGTGACGCAGCACATTCCGATGATAAACCGCAATCTCAGTCGTGCCACCTCCAATGTCAACCAAGGCCACGCCCGCTTCTTTTTCGTCGTCAAGTAGCACGGCCAGCGACGATGCCAGCGACGATAGAATAACTTCGTCGGGCAAAAGATTAGTACGGGCGATGCACTTTCGGGTATTGGCCGCCAGGTTGAGCGGAGCCGTTATTATCTGGAAATCGGCTTCGAGTTTCATACCATTTCGTCCGACGGGATCCTCAATGTGGGTCTCACCATCTACCGTAAAATCCATCGGCAGTACATGCATGATCTCCATTCCGGGCGGTACAGTAGTCTTGTACATATCGCCCAGTAGGCGATCAATATCGCTTTTCAGGACTTCCTCGCCGTTGGTGTTGCGGGTAATGGTGCCGCTCTGTTTTAGGGCAATCGTCTGCGATCCGCTAAAACTGGCATATACACTTTCGATATCCAAATTGGCCTGGTTGGAAACCTCATCAACGGCTTTTTTAATGGCCTCAACGGTTTTGTTCATGTTCACAACTGCTCCGCGCACAACACCGCCGGCGGTATTTGCCCGGCCAACCCCTAACACTTCCATCAAAATGCGGTCTTTTTTGTGCGCGATGCGCCCAGCTACGGCGCACACGCAGGTACTGCCAATATCTAAGCCGATAACAATCTTGTTTTCCATACCTATTGGTTATTCACAAACGAGTTGATTCTGATACTGAACACTAACCCGGTTATAGGGTTTTGGGCGTTTCAGGGGCAACACGTATTTGTAAAATAATTTCAGTTTCGTAAATTTTGATTCTAAATCAGTCGGTTTGCCAAGCTCAATTTGAAGGTTATCGGCCGTTGATGTGAGCGTAACGCTGCATAGGCTGTCAGCATTAATGTCTGTAATCATAGCCCGCCAAAACGCATTTTGCCTAAGTGTTTTCAGCAATGCCAATAAAGGTTTGCTGGCAGTATCGGTAAGTGAAACCCGTTTTTTAAAATAATTCCCGGTAAGCAACGGAACACGTGCTGAATAATTCATTGAAATTGGAAAAAAACGCCCCTTTTCGCTCACGTACACGCCTGAAATGTTCTGTAATTCTGTTGAACTTTCGATTAAACGGGCTACCGGAATCGGTTCTTCAAC
>JBBRUB010000126.1:0-7922 GCA_038248175.1 Cytophagales bacterium
GATGGTTATTTTAGCAAACTGGCAGAGCCAGCAACAGGCGGAAAAGATCGCCCAAGCGCAACAGGAAACCCAGGCCGTGCGGGAGTTCACGAATTGGGCCAAGACCCAGCCCGAGGGGAAGCGGTTGTATGACCAATATTATAATCGGTAATAGCGTTTCCACTCGTTATCGAATAATTGTTACCCAACCTTTGATATGTTGCTGGCGAGTTACGTCCGATAGGAGATAATAGTATAATCCGACGGGACAGTTTTCTGCTGTCCAGTTGTTTTGGTAAGGCTCTGTCTGATAAATCAATCGGCCCCATCGGTTATAGATGACAAGCCGCCAACGAGCGCCAACCTCTGGATTATATCGAATGGCAAACGTATCATTCTTGCCATCGCCGTTGGGCGTGAAGACGTTGGGAACAAAGACCGAACAGTCCACTATGTTTACTCGCGTAGTATCAGAGAGTCGGCAGTAACGTGATGGAATCGTTAAGGAATATATGCCACTTTGAGTAACCGTCAACGTCTGCCCTGATGAACCATCACTCCAGACATAACCCGAATTAGCTTGGTCAGGCTGTAACGTCAGTTGCTCCCCCCAGCAAAGAGTTGTGTCGGCTGGAAGATGTATATCCTGCTCTATGGTAACATTGATGGTATCCTGAACTATACACACGCCAGCTTTAGCCGTTACCGCATACGCACCATTCTGATTGATTACAAACTCGTTAGATTGGTTACCGTCTGGCCACTGGTACACTACTCCATCGATCGCAGGAAGTTGGAGCGGTAGACTTTGTCCAGGGCAGAGCGTTGTATCTTTTCCTAAAAAACCCGTGTTCGTCAATTCTTGCAGAGATGTTTCAAATACGGCTACGTCGTCGAGTAAATAGTAAGGCCTTTCATCGCGGTTAGGTAGCGGAGCTACTACCATTTTAGTGGCTACATCACTGTGGAAGTTACCGATTGTCAGATACTCATAGGACTCCTTAGCTACGAAACATTGTGAGAGTTTGATCCAATCATTATCTGCTTCGATGATTTGACTGAAGTTTATTTGAGGAACAACACCCAACAGTCCTAATCCTAATTGAGAGATTGGTTGACGTATAGCGTCGGTGGAGAAGTAAAAGCCCAGGTTGTTGGAATTAGTGCCTGAGTAGGGGTTACGCCGACACCAGATCTCGGCAGTATATATCTTCCCCTTCTGCAAAGGACGACGCAGTCGAGTCTGTATGTACTCCCGATAGACGGGATCCACATTCGGAGTTCGGTGTTTGTTAGCACTCATGTACATACCAGCGCAACGCCGACCCGAATGAGCATTGAGTGGATACTGTTTGAGATTCTGGGGGCAGGACAAACTAGGGATACTACTGCCTAGATCCAGCGTATCGCTGTAAAACCAAGGGTCTGACGTACCGCCTGTTGGCGTGGTCCAATTAGTAAAATAATCACTAATATTTTCCTTCTGAGCATCGAAGATAAAGCGACAGGGTGTCTTCAAAGCCTGCTCAAAGTCGCCGTTTTCGACCAGATTTTGACTGTACACGTTGCTCCATCTTATTAACCCAAGGAGCATAATCAAGAGATATTTCAACGGAGATGTTGAATTAGAATGTTTTGCCGATGCTAAAACCAAAACCCGGACTCAGTCGAATCTTACCAAATTCTTGCCCCAGCAGTACCCAAGGCGAGAATGTTGCCCGAACGAGTAGCCTGTCTTTCGTCCGTTCGCCACGAAAACCAATCTGAGGGTTTAAGAACAGGTGATCATCAACAGAGCCGTCCACAATTACACTTGCAGCTGCCCCCCTTGTTCGGTACAAACCGCTACCCAACATAAACTCAAGGGCTTTCTGCTGTTTTCCCCACAGCAAGCCAGCGTAACCGCCTATCGACTGATAGTCAGGGAGAAAAGACCCGCTTAGTCGATAGCTGAACGCTATATTTCTGCGTGTGAGCAGCACTTTCTGATAATTGACAGAATAAAGGACAGGACCGCTGAAAACTTCGACAAATAGACTATTAGGCCGGTATCCAAGACGGGTGCTGTCACCTGACTGAGCGTGTAACGTGGAGCAGACAGTACTTGCCGTTATCAAAATGAATATTGAAAAAGACTTCATGGGTTCGCACAGGTAATAAACCACACGATTTCGCCCTCATTCAGGGCGAAATCGTGTGGTTTACAATGACATTTTATTCCAGGATAATCTGATGCTTTTCAATCGTATCCTTCACCTTGACATGCAGGAAGTAATTTCCTCTGGGTAAGCTCTTTACGTCTAAATCAATTGTTTTCTTGTCATACTTACCCGCTTTCAACTTGTCAGATCCTACTGAGCTGGCCAACTTTGACTTATCGTTGTACAATTCTACACTTTCAATCAATTCTCCTGCCATTTCTGGCATTTCCATCAATACGCTGAGTTGATCTTTGGCCGGATTTGGGGCTATTCTGTAGCCAGAATAGCCTTGTGTGGTGCTTAGGTAAAAAGTCCATGAGCCGCCACCACCGCAGCGGTTACTGGCGTCAACAACTACTCGAACGAAATTACTGAAGTTGACAGTACAATAATTGCCACTGGGCGACAAAGAACCACTTCCGTTAGCAACGTACCAGTTCGTCGTTCCGCCACCAGCAATGTTTACGCTCAAATTAGCGTAGCCACTGGGTACGTACACGGTACCACCTGAAGCTGAATTGCCATTCACCTGACCATTGTTTACTGCCGGCGGTCCTACCCATAACAGTGCTGAACTGGACGTGTTTACGTTGTAAGAACACTGAGAGAACAAAGCACTAACGGTAACAAAACCATTACTGCCGTTCGAAACACTGCCGGGCGATACAAGGGGATTCAGAGTACCGCTATACGTAATGTTGTTGGGGGTACCAGTCAAACCATACTGGTAGCTCCAGCCGCCTGGAGCCTGCCATTGATATGAGCAGTGGAAGAGACAACTCGCTATATCCGAAGGGTTGCTCGTGTTGTACGGAATAAAAGGAGACGAAAGGATGTCAACGGTTTCGTTTGGTCCACAGAACAAGGCAAGACCGCCGTTTGGGACTGCTGGGCTGGGTAGACTCCTTTGCACAGTGAAGTCGCAAGTGTTGAATACGCGATCAGCACCATCCACAGCCTGAACTCTGACATAAGCAGTTCCAATGTCTGCGCTATTGTACGCTATGTTGAACGTAGAGTTGGTAGAGCTACCCTGATTGGCCCACTGCGGGTTAGACGGATTAAGTGGCGCGTAGCTAACATACCATCTGTAAGCAGACGTCGAAAAGAAAGCACCCGATGCAGTGTACTGATAAGTGCCTGCCGGACAGACAGTGGTAGGGCCTGATACAGTGAAACTGGCCTTTACTGATAACGAACACATCAGCAACACCACAAGCGAAGTCATCTTTGTAAATAAGAGTCTCATAATATGTTTGTTTTGATGATGTTGTAAACATAACGATGAAACAAATATTTCCAAGCACCTTCTGTCGGTAATAGAAAAATTTAATGATTTAATCTAATAATTATACAAAGGTTGACGGAGTGTAGTATTAGATGCGCTTTGTAGCGATATGATGATTTATAAAATTGGAAATACTATAATAACAAGTAACTTTCTATACGTCGGAATACATTGAACTTTTCGGGGTTCGGTTATATATTGAATCTTATGTTAAGGGATAAAACCAAGAAAGCGGCCATCCTGTCAGGACGACCGCTTTCTGGATTTTGTCTAATTAGGTGGCTTTGCTTTCGGCCAGTTCCCGCCTTATTTCTCGCAGCTCCAGTGGATCGCGCCGATGGTGTCGGTGCAGCCGGTTGTCCCGACAGTAGCCGCAGCTCCCGTGGTTGCGGCAAGTCCGGTCGAAGCGTTTGGCGCGTCGGTAGGGTTTACGCCAGTCTTTTCGGTTCGGGTACGTCGTGTCAAAGCTCATGATTTGAGGGGCTGTACGAGCCTGATAAGCCTACGCCAGTCGTTCAATACGTACACAGTTGACGTACAACTCAATCCGCTCGGCCAGCCGGTAAATCGCGGGTTGATAGTGCGTGTTGTTCTGCAAATTTCCTTCGTACAGCACCTTTCGCCCAAACTGACCGCCTAAAAACTGCGTGGCGATGTGGTAATTAACCGCGGAGTCGTTGAACACGTCCAGATGATAGAACGTCACCAGCAGGTCCCCGTCCGGGGTTCCCGTCAACCGAAACTTAACCCGGTTTTTGATGTCGCTGCCTTTGTTCATTTGTCGTCTTGGGTATTGTGTTTACTACTTTCAATAGCAAACACTTCGGCCAGTGTCATGTACGGCCCCTGATGATTCGCCCAGGCATCACCTGACTCCTGCATCTCCTGTTCAGTCATTCCGTTCCTGATTACAGCGACCAACTTGGTAGTCTTGGCTGCTCTTTTATTCGGGTTTCTGGGTGATTTGAGCATATCGTTCGCGTTCTTTTCGACTGGCTGGCCGACAACTGATAGGTCGAATTTGACCATTTCTAACTGAAAAAGCAACGTACATGATTCGATTTCGGTTGCTACGGGCTACGACTTTGTAGCGCTGTTCGCCATACCTGTCCACTCGGTCAGGAAGGGGAGCAAAGACCGGATCATTGAATAAACTTTCGATTTCATCAATCGTGTTCCCGCGGTCTGGGTAGTGTTCCAAAATATGCGTTCTGTTGGCATCCTCCCACTGAAACTCAGGCATCTTTCTTTCCCTTTGGTGCTTTCAGGCCCAGCCGCGTGAGCAGGTAGCCCGCCACATTGGTTTCAACTTTGACCTTGCCGGTCTGCAGTTCGTAGGCAAACTTATTGACTTCCTGCACCAAGTCCGCCGAGTTCATGATCTGGTTGACGATGTCGGCCCGCTTGACGTTCCACTTCTCCAACAGCAGTCGAACGTTCTGATATTGGGCATCTGATACGCCCACCGGAGCGGCCCCCGCTTTGGTAGGCGTATCTTTCATGGGCAGCACGATAGCCAGCGGCTGCCGTTTGATTGTGAACGAAACACTTTGAAAACTACGGCCCCGTTTGTGTAGGGTGTAATCTATCTGTAGATTAGTATGTTCGTTAATCTGCTTTTTTGCTTCATTAAGAACGAAGCGTTTAAATTCACCTATCTGCTTGTACTGTTCATTACCCTTGTCATCGAGTAAAGAGAGCATTTTCTTAAGTTCAGGTATTTTGTAAACGGGGGTCTCACCTTTGTCATTCCACTGACTACACAGGGTATATAGCCGTTTGGCATACTTACTACCTAACCGTAGAGCTGCGTACAACTCGAAGGAGGTGAAATTGTCCTTCAAATCGAATAAATAAGGTTTTATATCGTCGGAAAGCCTTACTTCAATGCGCCCCTCACCAATTATGTACTTAACTCGCTGAAACATCCAGAGTTGTTCATAACTCCTTGGTGTTGAGACTTCAAACATACGACTACCCATATCCTCAGTGGCCTGTTTGAGGTAGCCGTACTTATACTCTTTCCCCGTCAGAGCTGATAAATCTTTTACCACAATCTCATAAACCCCATCTGTCTTGTCCTTCTTGAGTATCGAAAGGAGGTAAAAAAACAAGTCCAATTGTAGTTCTGAATACTCATAACGGGCAGTAGTGATAGCATTGTGCTGGCGAATTGAAACTGGTTGATTCATTTGGGAACTGTCTAACTTGTAGGGGTTTAACTCTACAACTCAAAAAAAAGAGATTTGTTTAAGATATTCTTTATAGGTTATCTTTTTTGACGGACTAAACCTCTTTTTTTGACGGACTAAACCTCTTTTTTGACGGACTAAACCTCTTTTTTGACGGACTAAACCTCTTTTTTGACGGACTAAACCTCTTTTTTCGCCTATATATAGGATAACAAATAGAACAAAGATTTAAAATACCACAAAGATTGTGTTGCAAAAAAAACGGCATTTAGGGCTGTTGATAACCCATCGGGTTGACACCAGAGCGAGACAAAGGGGGAAGGACAGAACAGAAAAAAACAAAAACAGCAAAAATCAGAAAGGGGGCAGGAGGGCGCAAACTAAAAATATAGTTAACTATTGTTTCACGACTTGCACTATTCCAATAGCAATCCCTTTAGTCCTTTTTCTCTTTCACACCCATACTGATCCCGCCTAACCCCCTATCCCCTTTCCGATCCTGACTCCCCCAATGGCCGCAGTGGTGGCCAGCCCAACACCAGCCTACCGAGGAGATAACCGGGCCAGATTTGGCGGTGTAAAATCTTCTCCTGACCTTGCATCAGACGGGAAAACCATCCGGTTGTTGTGGGCGTGATACAGTCTTGTAAAGAGCGAGACGGAACGCTATTCTACTTCGTTGCATAGCGTTCGTCCCGCCCTACGGGTTTGATAGTCAGTGTATTATGTATTTTAAGGGTAAAAATTAGCTATTGTTAATAAGTAAAAACTATATATTATGCTGATTATCAATGTATAACTGTACACAATACGCTATTATACCCTGTTATGACCGAACGCAAGACCCTATCCGTGAGCCTGGGTACCCACCGCCAGTTGGAGCGGTTAGGCCAGACTTTTGACCTATCCCACAAGGATTTAATCACCGCGATGGCGCAGTACTTCACGGCCACAAAAGCGGACCCACGCGATCTTAAGGCCGATATGCCCGACGTGGCTCTGCGTAAGATGGCCCTCAAAGTGGACACTCTGGATAAGCGGATGATTGGATTTATCAGAGAGCAGGAGAAGGAGCTTTTGAGGCCCATTCTGTCGGAAGTGCGGGCCCTGCGGACCCAGATCGGGGAGCCGGTGGTCCCCGTGGCCACGTCCGGCATCGACGCCGAGCAGCTGGAAGCGCAACTGACGGGGGTGGTGGAAGCGGTGCAAACGTTGCTGCGGCTCTCGTTCCGCACGGCCCTGGTCGATAACGCCCTGCGCCCGGAGTACCGCCAGCAAACCGACGCCCTGATTCAGCAGCAAAACACGACGCAACGATGATGACCAAGATACCAGCGGGGAGCGGGAGCGGCACGGGTAACCGCAGCGGCAGCAGTGGGGGCCTGGTCGAGTACTTAGAAAAAGAGCAGGTTGGCCAGTGGTTCAACCGGGGCCAGGCCGAGTTAGCCGGGGCGCAGGTGGTGGCCGAGATCGACGCCAACAAGAAGAATTTAGGCCGGGAGGACGCCAAGTACTACCAGGTGATTTTTGCGCCCTCCCAGGCTGAGTTAGCCCACATCGGCTCAGATCCGGCCAAGTTGCGCGCGTTCACGCGGTCGGCGATGGAGGAGTACGCCCAGAACTTCGGCAAGGGTATCGCCAGCAAGGATCTGGTCTGGTTCGCCAAGCTGGAACACAGCCGCCAATTCAGCCACGGCGACCGGGCGGTGCAGCTGGGGGAGCAGGCCAAGGGGGTGGCCAAGGCGGGGGATCAGACTCACATCCACGTGATCGTGAGCCGGACCGAGAGCCTGAGCGCGTACCGGGCCGGGCAGCAGAGCGGCCAGCACACCCGCAAGAATCCTTACCACCTGAGTCCGTTGACGAACCATCGGGCGACGACCAAGGGCGTGGTGCAGGGCGGTTTTGAGCGCAACGGCTTCAGCCAGCGCACCGAGCAGGCGTTTGATCAGGGGTTTGGCTACGCCCGTCAACTGACGGAATCGTTCCGGTTTTTGCACGGCATGAAGCACGGCGACGCGCCGACAAAGGCCGAGTGGCAGCGGCAGGCCACCGCAGACGCTCAAAAACGCGCTCTACGCCACGAGTTGCCTAAAACTGCATCTACACCCCACTTGAACGAGAAAACGCCGGAAATCGACTTTACGGACGAATTGCGGGCGGCATTAGATCAGACCTTTCGCCAGCAGGACACACAACGCCTGAGCCAGGCTCTGGCCAGCGCGCAGGCCGAGCGGGAGCGGCAGGCAGACGCCAAAGCGC
>JBBRUB010000127.1:0-7812 GCA_038248175.1 Cytophagales bacterium
GTTTGTGGGGTATCTGTCCAACCACACCGACGTGTCATTCTGCTTTGTTAATGATGGCAGCACCGACCAGACTCAGGCCGTGCTAACCCAACTTCAGGCACGTTGTTCCAACCAGATTACCGTGCTGAACATGCCCCAGAACGCCGGAAAAGCTAGTGCCGTGCGGGCCGGAATGCTGCACTGCGCCCAGACCACCCCAATGTTCAACTACCTCGGCTATTTCGATGCTGACCTGGCCACCCCGCTCGACGCCATCGGCGATTTGTCGGCGGTGCTGGACCAAATGCCCGCCCTCGATCTGGTCATGGGGTCGCGCATCAAATACCTCGGCACCGACATCCGGCGCGATACGTTCCGGCACTATGCCGGGCGTATTGTGGCTACATTCATCAGTAATATCCTCAAACTGCCGGTCTATGATTCGCAGTGCGGGGCCAAGCTGTTTCGGCACCAAGCCGTGGTACCGCTGTTTCAGGAGCCGTTCATCAGCCCGTGGCTGTTCGACGTGGAGTTGCTGGCGCGGCTCATTCGGCAGCACGGGCGCGGGCCGGTACTGACCCGGGTGGCCGAACGCCCGCTGCGGCAGTGGATCGAGATGGATGGGTCACGGATTCGTCCGTCGTATTACGTCAAACTCTGGTACGAACTGTACCGTATCCGACAAACGTATCGGTCGCTATGACAGGCTCTTTCCCTACGCAACACGCGTCAACAACCCGATTCCTATGGCTGACTCCCCTGCTGCTGACCCTGCCGGTGGTTTGTTTTGTGCTATTTGTGCTGATCTATGCCGTCAACGTCCCCTGGCTTGATGATATTGACGCCTTTCTCGGCTTTACGCTGGCGTATCTGGACGCGCCAACGCTGGCCGGCAAACTGCACAACATTCTGGTTCCCAACAACGAACATCGGATTGTATCGGCCAAACTGATTACGCTGGCCATGTACTACCTGACGGGTGAAGTCAATTTCCGCTGGCTGATTCTGGTGGCTCTGCTGTTTTCGCTGTCTGCGTTTGGGTTGTTTTGGGGGGTGTTCCGATCTATGCGGCTACCACTGCTGGCGTTTGTGCCGGTGGCGTTCCTGTTTTTTCAGCCTGAATATCACCTCACTACACTCTGGTCCGTAACGGGGCTACAACACCCGGTGGTTATCTGTCTGACGCTGTTTGCCCTGTATTTACTCAGCCGCACCGGCCAGGCTGACCGGGCATATGGCCGGGTGGCGGGTGCCGCTGCGCTGCAAATGCTGGCGACACTCTCCATGAGTAATGGGCTGATGGGCTGGCTGGGCGGGGGCATCATGCTGGCCCTGAACCGGCAATGGCGGGGGCTGGGTATCTGGACAACGGGCTGTGGCGTAACGCTTTGGATCTATTTTCACGATTTCCAGAGCGGCACCCGCACCGGCGAAAGTCTGGGCTATTTTCTGGAGCATCCCATTGCCACAATGAGCGCGTTTTTCACCTTCACTGGTGGTATGTTCGACCTCACGCCAACAGCATCGGGCTACTTGCGGTACGTCCTGCCTACGCTGGCCGGGGTAGCGCTGACCATATTGGTGGCGGCACTCGTTTACCAGACCGTGCAGCCACTGCTGACCAGCCGCTGGCAACAGGCCGACACCGGGCTGCGGCAACGGCGGCTGTTTTTCGTGGGCAGTTACGTCTTTCTGTTTGCCAACGCGGGCATTATTGCGGTGCTACGGCTGCGCTACGGGTACGAGGTCATGGTGGTAACCAACTACATGATTTACCCGGCCACGCTGGCTGCCCTGCTCTACCTGAATCTGCTGAGCGAATTTCCGAACTACGTAGCCCAGCAACGGCTACTGCGGACCGGTCTGGTGGTGGGCGTGGGCATATGGGCCTTTGCCTATGGCTTTTACTGGCCACAAATGGCCTATCGGAAGCAGATGCTGCTCACCAATGCCATGAACCAGAAACATACGGGCATCGGGCTGGGGCCAAGCTGGGGAACGCCCTTTGCCGACATGGCCCGGCGGGTTATGCATGAGTCGGTTAGGCGGGGAATCTATCACTACCCCACCAGCTACCTCTCCGGCGTCGAGTCGCGAATCTGGTCGCCAACAGGACCTTCTCCGCAGACGGTGGCCGCGTCCGATTCGTGCCTGAACATGCCCATTATGGGTGGAGGGTACAGTTACCTGACGGCCACCAAACCTAACGCGTTTCCCGGCGGTATCGGCCCGGCTGCCGTGCTGGTCAGTTCGGCCAAACATACATTTCTGTTTCCTTCCGAAACACCGTATTCGCTTGGTAACTTCTGGCTCAACCGGCGGGTTACGGCCATCGATGCCGAAATTATCATCTCAATACTGCCACCGGGCCGCTACCGGGTGGGCGTGGTGACGCCCTCGCTGCCCACACCCCCGATCCGGTTCGGCTGTCAGCAGATCACGATTTAACCCGCCAGTTTGCCTTATTTTTGTCGCTTACATCGTTTCCTGTCCCTTGACCACCTCGCCCGCTTCACTACCCGACCGCATTCAGATCGTCATTCCGCTGTTTAACGACTGGCCCGCGCTGAGTCTGCTGGACCGTTTCCGGGCGGTGGTTGATCCTGCACTGGTGAGTCGGCTGGCGTTTCTGGTTGTGGATGACTGTTCGTCTGTCAATTACGAAACCCCGCTGCCTCACACGGGGCAGTCGCTGTCTATTTTACGGCTTTACCGGAACGTAGGGCACCAGAAAGCCATTGCGCTGGGACTGTCTTATCTGGCCTCGCTACCCAATCAATACACAACCGTTGTGATGGACGCCGACGGCGAAGACCGGCCCGAAGACCTCTCTCAACTGGTGCAGAAAAGCATTGATAATCCGGGACGGGTGGTATTTGCGCACCGGACCAAACGGCACGAGGGTATGGTATTCCGGTTGTTTTACGAAGTCTATAAAGCCGCCTTCGGCCTGCTGACAGGCAAGGTGATTACGTTCGGTAATTTCAGCCTGATTCCCGCCAACAAACTCCGCAAACTGGCCCACGTCTCCGACATCTGGAATAATTACCCCGGTGGCGTGATCCGGTCGCAGCTGCCCTACACGGCCATTCCGCTCGAACAGGGCAAACGGCTGGCGGGCGAGTCGAAGATGAATTTTGTGTCGCTGGTGCTGCACGGACTGAGCGCAGTGTCGGTGCTGATCGATACAACGGCAGTGCGGCTGGTGCTGTTCTGCGTACTGATGTCGGTGGCGGCTTCGGTGGGTATTGGCGTGTTGCTGTTTCTCAAATTCTTCACCAACACATCCATACCCGGCTGGACCAGCTACCTGATTTCGTCGTTTCTGATCGTGATTTTGCAGGCGTTTCTGATTTCGCTGCTGCTGGTGTTCATTGTACTGTCATACCGCACCCAGCCCCAGTTTATTCCCGCCCGCCAGTTTCAGGATTTCGTGGAGCGGGTGGAGGAGGTGTACTGATAACTGTTTACTGAATAATGCTTTTTAATTCCCTCCAGTTTCTGCTGTTTTTCATCGTCGTTACGCTCAGTTATTTCGGGCTGAAGTGGCGCGGGCGGTGGTTACTGCTGCTACTGGCAAGCTGTTACTTTTACATGGTGCTGAAGCCGGAATACATCGTTATTCTGTTTCTGACCATTGTTATCGACTACATTGCCGGGATCTGGATCGAGAACACAACCGGCCCGGCCCGGCGGTGGCTCCTGATTATCTCGCTCATCTCCAACCTCGGTATTCTGGCCTTTTTCAAATACCTCGGCTTCTTTACCGAGAACCTGACCTGGCTTTTTGACCACATCAACATGCCCGACGTGGCCGACCGGGTCATGAATCTCGGCAACCGAATCTTCGTAAAAGTGCTGCATCTGTTTGGCGAAAGTGGCGTCGATTCGTTTAAAGACAACAAGAGTATTCTGCCCGTTGGTCTGTCGTTCCACACGTTTCAGGCCATGAGTTATACCATCGAGGTCTATCGGGGCAACCAGAAAGCCGAGCGGCACTTTGGCATTTACTCGCTCTACGTCATGTTCTACCCGCAACTCGTGGCCGGCCCCATCGAACGCCCGCAAAACGTACTGTGGCAATTTCATTCCCAGTTCAAGTACGACGCCGAAAACGTAAAAGCCGGGCTGATGCAGATGGCGTTTGGCCTGTTCAAGAAGGTAGTCATTGCCGACCGGCTTACGATTCTGGTTGATTATGCCTTCAGTAACCCCAGCGAACACAACGGCCTCACGCTGCTGGTAGCCACGTTTTTCTTCACCTTCCAGATTTACTGCGATTTTTCGGGCTATTCCGACATTGCCATCGGGGCCGCGCGGGTTATGGGCTTCAACCTGATGGAGAACTTCCGAACGCCCTACATTGCGCAGTCGGTGTCGGAGTTCTGGCGACGCTGGCACATCTCGCTCTCGACCTGGTTTCGCGATTACCTCTACATTCCGCTGGGGGGCAACCGCAAAGGCCGGGCGCGGCAGTATGCCAACCTGATGATTGTGTTTCTGGCCAGTGGTCTCTGGCACGGCCCCAACTGGACCTACGTAATCTGGGGCGGGCTGAATGGCCTGTATCAGATGCTGGCCATCTGGCGCGACCGGCTGCTGACGCGCTTTGGGTTTGGGTCGGTGGGTGTCAAAACCGATACGGCCTCACCCCTGCGGGTGGTGGGTAATGTGGTATTTACGTTTGGGCTGATTATGCTGACGTGGGTGTTTTTCCGCGCCCGCAACGTTGGCGATGCGTTTCTGATTCTGAAGCGCATTGGTACGCTCTCGCTCAGCAGCCCGCTCAACAGCCCGCTGAACGCGGTGGAGATGTGGTTTAGCCTGGCCCTGATTGTGTTTCTGATGGTAAAGGAGTATTTCTATCTCTACATCCCAACCCACAACACGGCCCGTTTTTACGCCCTGTTCCTGCTCATTACGCTGGTCACATACTTCTTCGGCGTCTTCTCGTCCAACCAGTTCATTTACTTCCAGTTTTAAGCAGCCTGAAATAGAAGGCGGCTCCGTCGGTAACGGTTGTGTCCAGCCCGATTTCGCCCTGCATACTGCGGATAAACTCGCTCGAAATGGCCAGTCCCAACCCCGTCCCGCCCGACTGCCCGCCCGGCCCGGTGGCTTTGAAATATCTCTCAAACACCCGGCTCTGGTGTTCGGCGCGGATGCCGGGGCCGTAGTCGCGCACCCGAAACTCAATCATCTGCCCATCTGGTGTTGGTGCCGAACTAATTTCGATGCTGCTTTCGTCGGGGCTGTGCCGGATGGCATTGGAGAGGAAGTTTATCAGCACCCACGAAACTTTGTCGGGATCAGCCATGACGGTCGGCAGCGTTTCCGGCACATTGATGTGCAGCGTAATACTCTTTTGTTCGGCCTGTACCCGCAGCGCATCGACCGCGTACCGGACAATGTCGGCGGGGGCAACGGGCTGGAGTTTTAGCTGAATCTGTCCCGACTCCACCTGCGCCATGTTGAGGAGTTCGCCGGTGAGGTTGAGAAGCCGGTCGGCGTCGGCGCGGATGTTGCCCAGCAAACTCCGCTGCTCGTCGTTGAGGGTACCCACGCGGCTGTCGTCCAGTAGTTTCAGGCTCATCTTTACGCTCGACAACGGCGTTTTCAGTTCGTGCGAGACGGTAGCGATGAAGTTAGTTTTGGCCAGGTCCAGTTCTTTGAAGACAGTGATATTTTCGAGGACAATCACGTAGCCCGCCTGCTGCGGTTCGGCTTCGCCGGTGCGTGTAAATGACACGGTATGTGTTCGCCGGTTGAAGAAGTTTTCTTTGCCATCGTCAAAAATTTTCAGCGGGCTGCTCCGCTCGGAATCGGGCTTATCAGACTCCATTAAGTCCTGAATCAGCGTCCGCATCAAATCATTGGTAGTAGCCACATCGGGCGCGTAGCGTCCTTTTATCTGGCGCTCGTCCACGCCCAATAACCGGCAGATGACGGGGTTGGCAAACAACACCCGGCGATTCTCGTCCAGCCCCAGAATCCCTTCGTTCATGGTCTGAATCAGAGTGTCGATACGCTGTTTCTCAAAGAGTACCTTCGCCAGATTGGAATGCTCGTACTGATCTAACTTCTGCGCCATCGCGTTGAACGAACGGGCCAGTTGCCCAAACTCATCGCCCGAAGAGAAGTGTAGCCGTTCCTCAAACTTCCGGTTGGCAATCTGCTGAATTCCCCGCGTCAGTTCGCGCAGGGGGTTGGCCACATAGCCCGGAAAACTGATGATGAACGAAAAAAGCACCAGCCCGCAAATGGTACCCACAAAAGCCAGCCAGGTTTGCGCGTCTTTGGCGGTTTGGCGGGCGGTTTCGTTCTTCCGCACAATGGCCCGCCGGTTGAGATCGTCCACCTGAAACAACGCCTGCCGAACCCGATAGACCGTAGCCGAATCGCGCATACCCCGGCGCAGCCGCGCAAATTCCCGGCTCAGCGCATCGGTAGCTTCCTGCTCGCCCGCTTCGGTTACGTTGGTCTGCTGTTTTTTCAGACTGGCCGCAAACGTCGGCAGCGCATCAGGATTACCCAGATCGGCCAGTGACTTCTGCATCGCCACGGCGTATTCGAGCGAGATGTAATTGTCCTGCAAAATCGCTTCCGAATCATCAGAAAGCCGGTTGATGGCGTACATGACCAGCCCGCCAATGAGCAGCACAACGGCAAACAGAAACAACAGCGCAGTCGCTATTTTGGCTTTTATAGTCATGGCTTCAAAGGATTTCACCCCACTCCAACCCCTCTGTAGGGGACTAAATCATCTGAGTTAAAAGTCCCTCCCTACGGGGGAGAGGTTGGGTATTTAGGAAAGGATAATCAAATCCGTATTCGATTCGGCGAGTTTGTTGAGCAATTTATTGAACGCAAATGTGCGCAGGATAATCTGGATGAGATTAAGGTGCGGTTTCCCGATGCAGACAGTCGTGACTTTTCGCTTTTCCACTTCTTCCAGAATGCAGTTTACGACCTGATCGCCCTTGACCTGAATCACGATCGCGCCCAGTTCGGTGGCCAGTTTGAGGTTGTTAATCAGGTGCCGCTGGAGGTCGAGCCGGATGCGGTCGGGGGCTTCGGCGGGGGTTTGCACGTACAGCACAAACCAGCGCGACTGGTAGTAACTGGCCAGCCGCGCCGTTTTGCGAATCACGCGCCGGGCGGTGTCGGGGTTGCTGCTGATACTAGCCATAAACCGCTCGCTGCGCCCCAGCGTACCCACCGGCCTGCTCACCTCAATCTTGCGCTCTACCGCCGAAGCCACTTCGCGTAGGGCCAGTTCGCGCAGGTGCAGGATTTTATCGGCCTGAAAAAAGTTGGCCAGTGCCATCTGCACTTTGGCCGGGTCGTAAATTTTACCCTCCCGCAGCCGCGCAATCAGTTCGTCGGCGGTGAGGTCGATGTTGACCACTTCGTCGGCGCGTTGCAGCACCCGGTCCGGCACACGCTCTGCTACGTCGATGCCCGTTACAGTCCGTACCTCGTCGTACAGGCTTTCGATGTGCTGGATATTGACCGCGCTGATAACGTTAATGCCCGCGTCGAGAATGTCGAACACATCCTGCCATCGTTTTTCGTTTTTGGAGCCGGGGATGTTCGTATGCGCCAGTTCATCGACAATGACCAGTTCGGGATGCAGGTTCAGGATGGCCTGCACGTCCATTTCCTCCAGTTCGCGGCCTTTGTAAAACAGTTTCCGGCGGGGTATCAGGGGTAGCCCGGCCACAAGCGCCTGCGTTTCGGCGCGATTGTGCGTTTCGATAAAGCCAATTTTTACGTCGATACCGTTCCGCAACAGCTCGTGGGCTTCCTGCAACATCCGGTAAGACTTGCCCA
>JBBRUB010000128.1:0-7799 GCA_038248175.1 Cytophagales bacterium
GGGTGGTTTTTGGTTGGCCAGCGGGGCCGCCATCCGGCCAGGATTGGGCAGCGTTCCACCGCAGTTGAGACCAAATGAGAAATCGTTGCAGTAGTTTTTCTGGAACCCGCCCCAGCATAGGCCCGATGTGCGTTTGAAATCCAGCCCGTCGCGCTTGCCGGTACGCTCTACGCTCATGTTCTGGTTATAGGAAATCTGATCGCCGGTTGGGTCGAAGGTGAGGATGTCGATGTCGCCGTCGTCGTCAAAATCGGTAATAGCGGGCAGGTCGGTGTTGCCGGCGTAAAGTATCTGTCGGCTGCTGAAGCCCTCAGTCATCAGGGGATTGGCTACCAGCCGAAATGTGACCTTACCGTTTTGCGACTCGTTCCGAAACAACCGGATACTGCCCGCTCCAGGGATAAAAAGATCATTACGCCCGTCGCCATCGTAGTCGGCCATCAGCATCCAGTCATACAGGGGCGGAAACGCCGTTTCGTACTCAGGAGCATATTGCCAGACAACACCAGAGCCAGCGGGATTGCTGACGGCCACAAACGTGCTGAGTTTTTGCGTTACCCGGTCAAATACCACCAGATCATCGCGGGTATCGTCGTTGAGCCGCATGGTGGCGTATTGGGTTGCATTCAGCCCGCCCGCCCAGGGGTTGCGCAGCGTTTTTCCCGCCACCGTCACACCCGGCGACTGATCGTACCGAAACCCAAACGCCCCGTTCGACTGTGCATTGGCGAGTAAAGGCATGAACAGGATTAAGAGGACGAGCTTTTTCATACGTTTTTTTACCGCAAAAGGTGCAAAGGTGTCGCAAAGGCCGCGAAGACAGAAAGAAACTTTGCGTTGCAGTGGCGTACCACCTTTGCGCCTTTCTTTGCGTCCTTTGCGTTTGGAAATAGAACGCTGAAAGACATCCAAAATTGATGATACTCCTCAAAGACCTATATGAGAAATTCCGGGAATGCACCGGTGTCTCGACCGACACCCGGAAAATAACGCCGGGCTGTTTGTTTATGGCCCTCAAAGGCGACAAATTCGATGGTAACCGGTTTGCCACTCAGGCCCTCGACGCCGGTGCGCGGTACGCCGTTGTTGACGATGCCACCGTGGCCAACCAGCAACCCGGCCGGCTTTTATTAGTCGATGACGCGCTTACGGCGTTGCAGGACCTGGCCCGGCACCACCGGCAAACGCTCACGATCCCGGTCGTTGGCCTGACCGGCTCGAACGGCAAGACCACCACCAAAGAGCTGATTCACGCCGTTCTGTCGCAGAAATACGTTACCTACGCTACGGCTGGCAATCTCAACAACCACATTGGCGTACCGCTATCCGTGCTGGGTATTACGAAGCAGCACGAGATAGCCGTAATTGAGATGGGGGCCAATCACCAGAAAGAAATTGGGTTTCTCTGCACCATCTGCCAGCCCTCGTACGGGCTGATTACCAACATTGGCAAGGCACACCTGGAAGGATTCGGCGGCATTGCGGGCGTTCGGATAGGCAAGGGCGAACTGTATGATTACCTGACCCATTCGGGCGGTACGGTATTCGTGAACAGCCGCGATCAGGTGCTGATGGCCATGTACCGCGAACGGCTCAAAACGCTGCGCTCCGAAGACACCTTTGCCGAAAGCATCCTGTATTCCGGCGAACCCATCGACCTTGTACAGGAGGCTCCGGTCGTGATTTATCGCGATGCAGCGGGCCAGACCATCACCACGCATTTGCCGGGTTACTACAACTTCGAGAACATGCTGGCCGCCCGGGCCATCGGGCAGTATTTTACCGTGCCTGACGCCGATATCGACCGGGCCATTGCCGATTACAACCCAACCAACAACCGTTCGCAGGTAGTTCAGAAAGGGTCCAATATGGTTTTGCTGGATGCCTATAACGCCAACCCCAGTTCGATGGCGGCAGCCGTGCGGCAGTTTGCCGTTACGCCCGCTAATCGGAAACTGGTGATTCTCGGCGATATGTACGAACTGGGCGACGAAAGCGAAGCCGAACACGCGGCCATCGGCAAACTTGTTGCCGAACAAAACTTCGATGTTGTGGTTCTGGCTGGACAGGACATGAGACATGCATTGATGCATCTGCCCAAAGCCTATTATTTCCCCGACAAGTTTTCGCTCCACAACTGGCTCATGGATAACCCACAAACCGACACGTATGTGCTGGTAAAAGGTTCGCGGGGTATCAGTTTAGAGAGCGTAGTGCAGTTTTTGTGAAAAAAAGTCAGGCCAAAAAGACGCACGGAGATTCACAAAGGTTTGTGCTGGGGTAGAAGAGAAACTTCCTCCGTGCGTCTTGGTGCATCTTTGTGGCTAAAAAAAAGAAGTAATGAAATACCTTCCTCTATTCCTCTTTCTGCTCATCAGCAGTCCCATCTTTGCTCAGCAACCGTTCGAGAACGAGATTCGGGCGTTTGCGCGGCAGGACAGCGTTTCGCCCCCGCCCGCCAGTCCGATTGTGTTTGTGGGCAGCTCGTCTATCCGGTTCTGGAGCAGTCTGGCGCAGGATTTTCCCGGTAAACCCGTGCTGAACCGGGGCTTCGGCGGCTCGGAACTCAGCGACGTAATCCGCTATTCTGACCAGATCATTACGAAATATAAACCGCGCCAGATCATTCTCTACGCGGGAGAGAACGACATTGCGACCGGCAAAAAAACGGGCAAACAAACCTACGAGCGGTTCGTGACGCTGTTCAAATATGTCCGTTTTAAACTGCCCGACATCTCGTTTGTGTTCATCGCCATCAAACCCAGCCCGTCGCGCCGACAGTACGCGCCCGAAATGGATGAAGCCAATCGGCTCATCGAAATTTATCTGAAGAAGCAAGAAAACGCCCGCTTTATTGATATCCGCCCGGCTATGCTCGGCCCAAACAAACAGCCCATACCCGCCCTGTTCCTGTCTGACAGTTTGCACATGCTCCCCACCGGGTACGAACGCTGGACCGAAGCTCTGCGAACCGTTGTGCAGTAACTGGTGCAGGTTACCTCTTGCTACGGCGTTATACCGTAAATTCCATGCAAACGTCGGCGCGGGTATAGGGAGAGGGTTTGAGCGGCACCTCTACAAACCCAATGCGCCGGTACAGTTCCAGCGCGGCTGTTGCTTTCCGGTTCGATTCCAGCCAGACCATCCGCGCACCCGCCTGCCGGGCGTAGTCGATAGCCGCAACCGCCAGCAGTTTGCCAATACCCCGGCCCTGAAACGCGGGTACTACCGACATCTTAGCCAGTTCGTAGGTATCATTGCCTGTTGCAATCAGGGCCACCGTTCCGATAATTTCACCGCCCGACTGAGCCAGCAGAATCTGTCCGCCATTGGGCAAAATGTGTTCTTCGGGATGGTCCAACTGCTCCAGATCGTGCGCTTCAATAGTAAAGTGTTCGCTGATCCAGGTTATGTTTAGTCGCTTAAAATCAGGCTGGTATTCTGATAAATATGGGATGATGGAAACGTCGTTCATGGGTGAGTACGAAGGGGTTTATGGTTTGTGAATCAGGTCCGGGAAGTTAGCTCGTACCATCGCGGCAAATGGTTGATTATGTGAGGTTGCTTTCGCGATGAATAGCTTAGCTATTTGGATCAACTCTTCGATCACCGACCAATCCTGTCCACTTTGCTTTACCAATAACAAGCGTTCTGATTCACTCAGTTGCGCAGGCTCAAAGCCAGCCAAAAACAGGTTATTCCTGACGTTTTGCAAGTGCTTTTCGCGATTGCTGTTCAACTTTGGTCGGTCAATCCCGAACGCAGTAATGGAAAGTTTACCGCGCTTATTTTTTGCAACCGGAACGTGCCGGTTGAAGGAAATGTGATCTTCGGGATTCTCGAAAGATGGATGCAGTAACAGGTTTGACTCGGTTCGGTAGTCGTCCGCGTGACTTTTGGCCCGGCTACTTTCATCTGCCAGCGGGAAAAAGTTTTCTTATGTCGTTGATTGCAAATTTCGCAGGATAAGAACAGATTGGTCCAGTCGTAGGCAAGCCAATAATAGCCAGGTCGAATGAGTTTGCTGGTACGATTTACTGTGTATCCGCCTTTTGGTCTGAAATGCTCAACATCGCCATATCCATTGGCCGTAAAGTCAGCTTCGCAAAAGCAGCACTTCCCGTACTGCTCTGCAATAAGTTGCTCTTTCACTGATTTGTGGCCATAGATGGCTTCGTCAAAATTGAATTTAGACGTACCGGACTGGTAGCCGCCCGGATTTGCATCGTACAAACGGCAGTCTTCTTTCGTGGCGGGTATGCCTTTGTCAGTGAGTTGAACCGGTACGTGGTTGGATTTAATAACGCGGATCATTGGACGGCCTGTTGTTTACGCAGCACGTCGGCCAGTTGCTGAATAATCGTCTCGGCCTGAATTTCGGCCTGATCCTGCCCAAACGGAACGAAGCCAATTTTTTCGTCCAGCTCGGCCAAACGCACGTTGTCTTTCTTCGTCAGTTTCGACTTACCCAATAGCGTGTCCCGTTCGGAACGTAGTTTGGTTAGCGGCTCCGACCTTACCGATACGTGGCCAAACAGGTCGCTGTTCAGAATCTGATCAACGCTCCACTTGCTGACATCGACCGGCTCGTTGACAACTACCGTTTGGTTGCCTTCACGTTTCAGCAGAATGATGTTCGCGTCGATAGGTCGTTCTTCGGCGGCTACCACAATCAGCGGGCTGTGCGCCGTAACGATGAACTGCGTATTGGGGAACGTCTCGGTCAGGAATTTGATAATGGTCCGCTGAAACTTCGGATGCAGGTGCAGGTCAATTTCATCGACCAGACAAACGGCAGGTTCGGCCAGCGGGTCGGGGCTATCAGGATACCGGTCAAGCAGTCCTTTGGCAAAATCCACCATCCAGGCAATAAGCGTTTTATAGCCGAGACTGAGTTCGTGTAGCCATACTTTGCCATAGTGCGTATGGAACAAAACTCTGGGAGGGCCAAGCCTTGTAATCGGACTCGTAGTAATCTCTACCCCTGAAATTTCGTGCGTAAGGAGTTTATTGAGCATTCCAGTAATTAGAGAATACCTGTTCTGAGATTCGTCCCCCTGCTTTAAATCGCCATAATCGGCTAATATCAACAGCTCTTCAGCATTTACAAGAGGGACTCCGTCATCAAATAAATTGGCGACCCGACCCAGTCTTTCTTCTGTAATGCCCCGTGTACTAATACGTCTGGACGCGCCGTAGGCGGATAAGAACGGCCTTTCGTCACACCGTTCACCCTTTTCTATAATTGGACCGTCATGCTTAGTTTCGGAATACTGTCCGTCACGATGAGTATGAACAATCAACCTAATCTGGTCACCATAAATGTTGTGGCCATCTGATTTGAGAATAGATACTTTAGCATCCATACCACCTCTGCTGTACCAATGAGGACTAACATTGACACCCTTTTCCAGCAGGCATAATCCTTTCAACACCGTCGTCTTCCCCGTTCCGTTATCGCCCAAAATTACGTTCCACTGAGCGGCTTCGCCGTTCTCGGTGCCGTCTTCGGTGAAGTAGATGGTCTGCTTTGTGCCGAAGGAGCGGACGTTTTCGAGCGAGATGCTTTTGAACCAGACGCGGGGATTCATGTATATCAGGCTTTTTTGGTGAGATTAGCGTACATTCATAGTAGCGTACCGATGAACAAACGCAAGTTACGACAATGCAGATAACCATTGAAGTGCAGGACAGCCTTGTCGATACATTAGGCTACGAACGGGTAATTGACCTGCTGACCGACTCAGCGTCCCGTCTGGAAATGAAGATTGCAGCTCAGGAAATTCTGCGGGAGCTTACCGACAGCGATCCTATGAGTGACCCAGCGTGGTCAGCCGCCCGCCAGCAAGCGTGGGAGCAGGAGAAGCACAAATACGTTTTGGGATAGTAATCTATGCGCTACGTCATAGACGCCAACGTGCTAATGGGTACCCTGATTAGTGGCTAGCCCCTTACACCTCCTCCGTCACCAACTGCTTGTCGTATAATTCGCGGTAGGCTCCGTTGGCGTCCAGCAGTTCCTCGTGCGTACCAACCTCTACAATCTCGGCGTTGTCGAGCATGATGATGTGGTCGGCGAGTTTGGCCGAAGAAACGCGGTGCGAAATGACTACCGAGGTGCGGTTATCCATGATGCGCCGGAGGTTGTTCAGGATGATGTTTTCCGTATTGGTATCGACCGCCGACAGGCAATCGTCCAGAATCAGGATGCGGGGGTCACGGACAATAGCGCGGGCAATGCTGAGCCGCTGTTTCTGCCCACCACTGAGCGTAACGCCCCGCTCGCCCACGCGCGTCTCGAACTGCTGCGGAAAATCCAGTACGTTCTGGTACAGATCAGCATCGCGGATAGCCTGCTCTACGCGGGTTTGTGGCAGGTTGGGCTTGCCAAAGCGGACGTTATCGCTGATGGTATCGGAGAACAGGAACACATCCTGCGGCACGTAGCCCATCTGCTCGCGCAGATTCGTGAGGTTGTAATCCTGAATGGGAATACCGTCGATCAGAATCTCGCCCGACGATGCGTCGTACATGCGCGTGAGTAGGTTGGCAATGGTAGTTTTGCCGGAGCCGGTGGTGCCTAATATCGCAATGGTTTCGCCCGCCCGCACGTGCATCGAGAAGTTTTCGACAGCCACGATCCCAGAATCGGGATAGACGAACCGCACGTTTCGGAACTCAATCTCGCCAGCAATTTCGTGCTTTAGGTTCTTCCTGGAAACGATATTGGTCTTGATATTCAGAAACTCGTTGATACGCTCCTGCGACGCTGCCGCCCGTTGCGTTTGGCTCGTGGTCCAGCCGAGGGCCATGACGGGCCATGTCAGCATGTTCACGTACAGGATAAACTCGGTAATGTTAGCCACCGTGAGCCGACCGGCCAGAATCTCCTGACCGCCCACATACACCACCAGAATATTGCTCAGGCCCACCAAAATGGCCACAATTGGGAAAAACAGGGAATCGACCCGCGTCAGCCCAACCGATTTGTCGCGGTACTCGTCGCTCTCGCGTTCGAAGCGGGCCACTGAGTTTTTTTCCTGCACGTAAGCTTTCAGCACCCGTATTCCCGAAAACGCTTCCTGTACGTAGGTGGATAGCCGCGATAATGACCGCTGAATCTCCTCCGACCGGCGAATAATGGTGCTGTTGACAATGTAAATCGACACCGACAGTACCGGCAGCGGCAGCAGCACATACAGCGATAGCCGCGCGTTGATGCTGACCATGTAGCTGATAACCAGAATAAACAGCACAATCAGGTTCAGTCCGTACATGATGCTTGGGCCAACGTACATACGCACCTTGCTGACATCTTCCGAAATGCGGGCCATCAGATCGCCGGTGTTGTGCTGACGGTAAAAGCTGAGCGGCAGGGTCTGGTAGTGTTCGTAGATTTCGTTCTTGAGGTCATACTCCACGTGCCGCGACATGACAATGAGCGTTTGCCGCACCAGAAACAGAAAAAATCCTTTCAGCAGGGCCAGCACCAACGTGCCGCCCGCAAAGAGCAGCAGCCCGAACGCAAAAATGTCGTACATGGCCGACTGCAACGGCGACTGGGCGTAGAGGTAATAGAGGTCGATGGTTTCGCTGACCAGATCAATGGCGTAGCGCACGAGCTGCGCTGGAAAAATGCCAAACAGGTTGGAAACGATAGTAAAAACCGTTCCCCAGATCAGGTACCATTTGTACTTGACGAGGTATTTATTGAGGTACGAAAGAGCTTTCACAGACGGGCCGTGTTTTGGAATGGGTAACGCCGGGGGGTGGTTTTCGGTTTCCGGGCCGTCCGCACA
>JBBRUB010000129.1:0-7754 GCA_038248175.1 Cytophagales bacterium
TGCCACGTCATGGAACGCGAATCGTTCGAGAAAGAGGCTGTTGCGCAGGTGATGAACGAGAACTTCGTCTGTATCAAAGTGGACCGCGAAGAACGGCCCGATGTGGACGCTATTTACATGGACGCCGTGCAGGCGATGGGTGTGCAGGGCGGCTGGCCGCTGAATGTCTTTCTGATGCCCGACGCCAAGCCATTTTACGGCGTGACCTACCTGCCGCCCCAGAACTGGGTAAATCTGCTGGGCAATATCCGCGATGCCTTCGACGAAAAACGCGCTGATCTGGCGCAGTCTGCCGAGGGGTTTGCTCAGGAACTGAACCACTCCGATGTGGACCGCTATGGCCTGACCGACACCGAACCGCTGTTCTCGACCGATACCCTCGACGCCCTGCACCGGAAAGTCATGGTCAAAGCCGACGACGAGAAAGGCGGAACGAACCGCGCTCCCAAATTCCCGATGCCCGTTCTCTGGCGGTTTCTGCTCCGGTATTACGCCGTGTCAGATCAGAAACTGGTCACGACCAAACGGGCGTTGCAACAGGTAACGCTCACGCTGGATCGTATGGCCCTCGGTGGTATTTACGATCAGCTTGGCGGTGGCTTTGCCCGGTACTCGACCGATACGGACTGGTTCGCCCCCCACTTCGAGAAAATGCTGTACGATAACGGCCAGCTCCTGACGCTCTACGCTGAAGCTTACGCGCTGACCAAAAATCCGCTGTACAAACACGTTGTTTACCAGACTATTGCCTTTGCCCAGCGCGAACTACTCAGCCCCGACGGTGGCTTTTACTCGGCCTTAGACGCCGACAGCGAGGGTATAGAGGGCAAGTTCTATACCTTTACTACACCCGAATTGCAGGAAGCTCTCGGCGATGACTTCGGCTGGTTTGCCGATTTGTACAGTATCAGCGACGAAGGCAACTGGGAACACAATCGCAATATCCTGCACCGGGCCGGGCCGCGTTCGGTCATAACCGACGAAGCCTTTGCTGAACATAAAGGATGGACGCTGGCCGACCTGAATGTCCGGCTCGACGCGGCTCATATCCGGCTGTTTCGTCTGCGCGACGAACGCATCCGGCCCGGTCTGGACGATAAAATTCTGTGTTCCTGGAATGGGCTGATGCTGAAAGGACTCGTCACAGCCTATCGTACGTTTGGCGAGCCGGAATTCCTGACTCTGGCTCTGCGATTAGCGTTCTTCCTGCTCAAAAACATGCGCGATAGTCGAAACGGCGGGCGGCTCTGGCATACGTATAAAAATGGCCGGGCTAAACAGGTGGGTTTTCTGGATGACTATGCCGCTGTTATCGACGGATTGATTGCCCTCTACCAGGCTACATTCACCGAAAGCTGGCTTACTGAAGCCGACCAACTGACGCAGTACGTACTGACCAACTTTTCGGACGATGCCGATGAACTTCTCTTTTTTACCGACAAAATGGGCGAAGACCTCATTGCCCGGCGTAAAGAACTGTTCGACAACGTCATTCCGGCCTCCAACTCCATGATGGCCGAAAACCTGTTCACGCTCAGCACGTTGCTCGACCGGCCCGACTACGCCGACCGCGCCGACCGCATGATGGGCCGGATGCAGCCACTGGTCGAGAAAAACGCCGATTACCTCGCCAACTGGGCCGGGTTGTACGCGCTCCGCACCCAACCCACCGCCGAAATAGCCATCGTCGGCCCCGACGCCGACCGGTTCCGGGCTGACCTCGACGCGGAGTTTTACCCCAACAAAGTGATCTGTGGAACAAACAACCCAGACGGGAAAAGTGATTTGCCGTTGTTGGAGCAGCGTGGCATGATTGATGGCAAAACAATGGTGTATGTCTGTTACAATCGGGCGTGTCAATTGCCCGTCACGAGCGTGGCTGAGGTGTGGGCATTGCTTAGCCGCTAACCCGCCCGGAGTTTTCGCTGACAAACGCGCCCCAGGCTCCTTTGCGGTTTTTCTTGCC
Source organism: Cytophagales bacterium (assembly GCA_038248175.1). Lineage (GTDB taxonomy): Bacteria > Bacteroidota > Bacteroidia > Cytophagales > Spirosomataceae > Spirosoma. Next base: position 1,967 of record JBBRUB010000129.1, read on the forward strand.
GGGTGCTACCGGCATGGCGTTCTCGTGGAAATGATGGCAGACCGCAATGGCCAGGGCGTCGGTGGCATCGAAGTATTTGGGGTCTAACTCCTCTTTCAACAGATGCCCAACCATTTGCGACACCTGCTCTTTGCTGGCGTTGCCGTTGCCTGTTACTGACTGCTTGATGCGCCGGGGGGCGTACTCTACAATCGGGATATTGCGCGAGAGGGCAGCCGCCATGACCACGCCCTGCGCCCGGCCCAGCTTGAGCATGGCCTGCACGTTCTTACCGAAAAATGGGTCTTCAATGGCCATCTCGTCGGGGTGATGCTCGTCGATAAGCCGCAGGATGGTGTCGTAGAGTTTCTGGAGTTTGAGCTGATACGTAGCGTAACTTGTCAGCTTGACCACGCCATACTCGATCATCCGCATTACGCCCGCCTGCACCGAAATAATGCCGTAGCCCGCAATCTGCGTACCGGGGTCAACGCCGAGAATGATTTTTTCTGGAGCGTCGATGATTGATTTGGGTGTGATAAGCATAGCGGGTCGGTAGGGCTTTTTACAAAGTAACGCCTTCCGGTTTGTTTTGTCGCTTAACTTGCCCCGAATAATCGGCTCAGGGCCACTAATTCGTGATTTTGCTCCTCATTCTTGCCGGTTCCTACGCCGTTTTTACACTCGCTCTCTGGCTCACCTGGCTCCGCCTGCCGGTCTTTTTGTTGCCCGGCAATGCCCCAACGCCATTGGTCACTACCCAGCTAACAGTCATTGTGCCGGTGCGTAACGAAGCAGCCAATATTCTGGCGTTGCTCGATGATCTCAGCCAGCAAACCTACCGTAATTTCGAAGTAATTGTGGCCGATGATGCTTCTACCGATAACACGGCGCAGACTGTCCGGCAATACGCTCAAACGGCTTCCTTCCCGCTCCGCCTGTTGTCACTGACCGATGCGGGCGTGGCCTCGCCCAAGAAACGCGCCATCAGCCAGAGCATTGAACAGGCCACCGGTCACCTGATCGTAACCACCGATGGCGACTGCCGCGTAGAACCCGGATGGCTGGCCACGTACACCGCTTTTTACGACCAAACCCGCGCTAAACTTATGTTTGGCCCCGTCACCTTTACAACTAATGACACTGTTTTTGACTCCCTGCAAACGGTAGAGTTTGCGAGTCTGATTGGGTCGGGGGCGTGTACGCTGGCATGGGGCAAACCAACCATGTGCAACGGGGCCAATCTGTGCTATGAAAAAGCAGCGTTTACCGAAGTAAAGGGCTTTGCCGGGTTCGATCATCTGGCCTCCGGCGACGACGAGTTTCTGATGCACAAAATTGCGACGAAATACCCCGGTAGTGTCCGGTTCCTGAAAAGCCACGACGCTATCGTCCAAACCGCCCCGCACCAATCGTGGCGGGCGTTTTATAACCAGCGCAAGCGGTGGGCCAGCAAGTGGCGGGCGTATGATAGCCTGTTGCCGTCGGTGCTGGCCGTGCTGGTATTTTGCTGGAATCTGACGCCGGTCGTGGCCGTACTGGGCTGGTTACTGAATTGGATAAACGGAAACACTGCTTTGCTCGTTGTAGGGGTAAAGCTGGTGCCGGAGTCCCTGTTTTTACGGCAGGTTCTTCTTTTCCTGCAAAAACGGTCAGCCATACCATCCATACCACTCACTCAGATACTGTATCCGTTCTACGTGGTCTTTTTCGGAATAGCCGCCCAAACAAAAGGCTACCGCTGGAAAGGCCGAAACCTTAATTGATATATTCTACACCGAATGCCTCCCTTTTTACATAAATCGAACTTTCTCTTCCGAACGATTTACCCCGAATTCTGGTGGAAAATCAGCAATGCTACGGAGCCAACCATCTATCTGACCTTCGACGACGGGCCGATTCCCGACGTGACAGAATTCGTGCTGGAGCAGTTGGATAAATTTGCCGCACAGGCCACGTTTTTCTGCATCGGCGATAACGTTCGCAAGTACCGGGACATCCTGCTGAAGGTACTCGAAGCCGGGCATATGATTGGCAATCACACGTTCAACCACCTTAATGGCTGGCAAACCGATGACGCCCACTATGTAGCCAACATCCGGCAATGTCAGCAGGAGCTGAATTTCGACACAGCCCTGTTTCGCCCACCCTACGGACGTATCAAAAAGTCGCAGGTGCCGCTGGTCATGGAAAGCCACTCAGTCATCATGTGGGATGTCCTCACCGGCGATTTCGACCGCAGCCAGCCCGCCGACGTTTGTTTGCGTAAAAGCATTCAGTATGCCGAACCCGGCTCCATCGTTTTGTTTCACGACAGCCTGAAAGCCTGGCCCGTCATGAGTTACGTGTTGCCCCGTTTTCTGGCCCATTTTGCCGAACGAGGCTATACGTTTCGCGCTATTCCGCAGCCAGCATATGCCGGTTTCTAAGTCGGTAAACACGCCGGATAAAGTCGGTGCCGTACCAATTGTCAGTATTCTGATTGCCGCCCGCAACGAAGAAGCGTGTATTCTGACCTGTTTACAGACCGTTGCCCAACTCGACTATCCAGCCGATGCTGTCGAGGTTTTGATTGGTAACGATAACTCAACCGACCAGACCGGCCCGCTCGTAACGGCGTTTATTGCCAATAAGCCCGGCTTTCAGTTAATCAACATCACCGAATCGGTAAGCGGTTTGCGGGGGAAAGCAAACGTATTGGCGCAACTGGCCCGGCAAGCGCGGGGTGAGTGGCTCTTTTTTACCGATGCCGACACACAGGTGCCATCCAACTGGCTTACCGAAATGATTCCGCAGTCAGGAACCCAACCCGGAATCATTACGGGCGTTACGCTGCCCGGCGTGGATTCGCCCGATGGCCCCCAGTTGTTCCACAGACTCCAAAGCATTGACTGGTTATACAGCCTGACCCTGACTCACTGGCTGAGTGCGCTTGGTATTCCGGTTACGGCAATGGGCAACAATATGGCCGTGAGCCGGGCCGCTTACGATGCCGTTGGCGGCTATGAAAACCTGCCTTTCTCCGTCACGGAAGACTACGCCCTGTTTCGGGCTGTGGTCAGCAAAGGGTACGGGTTCCGTAACCGCCTGGACGAGCGCGTGCTGGCCACAACCCGCCCCGTTGATACCCTGCGCGACTGGCTCGAACAGCGAAAACGCTGGATGCGGGGCGCGTCTGAACTACCCGTCTGGATGGTTGCGCTGCTGTATGCCCAATACCTGATCGGGCCGCTGCTGTTGCTGCTGGGCTGGTTTTCGCCTGTTTTGGCGGTGTTACTGTACATCGGGCGGCTGTTTGTGCAAACCACCGTACTGTCGTTCGGGCTGGCGCGTCTGCGTCGAACCTCGCTGTGGCCGTATGCGTTGCTTTTTGAACCCTACCAACTTCTGCTCGGTCCGGTAGCCGTAGCGTATTACTGGTTCTCCGGCCCGGTTATCTGGAAAGGAAGACGGTTTTTTTGAGTTGCAAAGCTATGATTCTGATTGATACCCACGCCCATATTTACGACCCGCAGTTTGACGAGGACCGCGACGCGATGCTCGACCAGGCCACCGCGCAGCAGGTTACGCAAATCTGGATGCCCAACTGCGCCCTCGAAACCGTACCCGGTCTGATGGCCCTCGCCGAACAGTATCCCAGCCGTTGCTTGCCCATGATGGGCCTGCACCCGGCCTACGTTTGCGAAACCGTTGACGATGAACTGGCCGCCGTAGAAGATTTGCTTAACCGCCACGCATTTATGGCTGTGGGTGAAATAGGGCTGGATTTTTACTGGGATATGACCCACGTTGATCGGCAGTTTATGGCGTTTGAAACGCAGCTTCGGTGGGCGTCGGCGCAGGGGTTGCTGGTGTCCATGCACACGCGTTCCGGCCACGACCGTAATGCGTTCATGGAAGCCGCCGACCTCATTGAAAAACTGGCGTTGCCAAACCTGACGGGTATTTTTCACTGCTTCGTGGGTACACTGGACGAAGCAAACCGGGCCATCGACATGGGCTTTAAACTGGGCATTGGGGGTGTCTCGACGTTCAAGAATGGCGGGCTGGATAAGGTGTTGCCACATATCGGCCTGAACCACATCGTGCTGGAAACCGACGCGCCGTATCTCGCACCTGTGCCGCACCGGGGTAAGCGCAACCAGCCGGCCTACCTGCGGCTCATTGCCCGGCGTGTGGCCGATCTGATGCAGGTAAGCGAAACCGACGTAGCCCGCCACACCACCGCTAACGCCCAGGCGTTGCTGCCCGCGCTGTACACCAATCTGCTGCCCCAATCGTGACGGCACAACCACTTACCCACCTGACCACCGGTAACTCACAACCAGGCGAGTTGCGCCGGTCGGTGCTGGTCATTTATACGGGTGGTACGTTCGGTATGGTCTATGAACCGAAAACCGGTCAGCTTGTGCCTTTTAATTTTGGGCAGGTACTCGATTTTCTGCCCGAACTGAACCGGCTTACCTTCAACATCACTATCGTTGCTACGTCCCGGATTATTGACTCGGCCAACATGACACCGGTAATGTGGGTTGAACTGGCGCAGCTTATCGAAACGAATTATGGTCAGTACAACAGCTTCGTTATCTTGCACGGTACCGATACGATGGCTTATACGGCGTCGGCATTGAGTTTTATGCTCACGGGCCTGAACAAACCCGTGATCCTGACCGGGGCGCAGTTGCCCATCGGCGTGGCCCGATCCGACGCCCGCGAAAACTTCTTGACCGCGCTTGAAATCGCCACCGCCGTCGATGCGCTGAATCAACCCGTTGTGCCGGAAGTATGCGTTTATTTTAACTCGGTGCTGTTGCGGGGTAATCGGAGTACGAAGCGCGAGAGTGTGCAGTTCAACGCCTTTATCTCCGAAAACTACCCGACGTTGGCCACTGCCGGGGTTAGCATCGACTACAACAGCCCGTTTATCTGTCCGTATCGGGCCGGGCAGTCGCTACTGGTGCAAACTTCCCTCGATCCAAATGTAGCGGTACTGATGCTGTTTCCGGGTGTCACGCCCGCTGTTGTCGATGCCATTCTATCTGCGCCCGGTCTGCGGGGCGTGGTGCTGGAAACCTTCGGCGCGGGGAATGCCCCCACCGACGGTTGGTTTCTGGATGCGCTTACAAAGGCTGCTGGACGTGGCTTGCTGCTGATGAACGTCTCGCAGTGCGCGGGTGGGCGGGTGGTGCAGGGACACTACCAGACCAGCGAACAACTGGCCCGGATTGGCGTAGTGAGCGGGGCCGATATCACCCTCGAAGCCGCCATCGTGAAACTGATGGTAGTACTGGGGCAGGAACCGGAGCCGGACCGCAACGAAGCCGCCATGACACAGCTGAGAACCAGACTGGCTCAGCCAATAGCTGGTGAGATGAGTGGCAACTGACAGGCGATGGGCAAAAATTTTTCGGGCCTGATTATTGCTTAATTTAGCCTAAACCTGCATCTTTGCACTCCCAAAATGACACAGAGAGCTGCCGGAGTGGTCGAACGGGTCTGATTCGAAATCAGAAGTACTCGCAAGGGTACCGGGGGTTCGAATCCCTCGCTCTCTGCGGATTCCGAAAGCAGTTGTTAACGGCCTGAAAACCAACCCAAAGCGGTTGGTTTTTTGCGTTTTGCCCCACCCCGTTTCGCGCCTTTTTTGCCCAGCCCAGCCGCATTCATACACATCGGGCTACCGTTGCCCGGTATGTGTAGCCACCCGGTCGTTTTCTTGCCCGAAAACAGGTTCACCAAAACCTGTTTTTTCATGTATATCAACTGCATGGTCATCCATTTCAAATGCCGGTACAGTGTTCATTACGCA
>JBBRUB010000130.1:0-7713 GCA_038248175.1 Cytophagales bacterium
CCAGAAGGGGATGCTGGTAAGTGTAGCTGGTGGTTTGAGCATTCTAACTACATCGTTAGTCCCTCGTCGGGGTTGGTCGGTCAGTCGTGACCAACCTACAGCCGCGCCGAGCGCAACCGCAGACTGTTGGTCACAACTGATACCGAACTGAGGGCCATGGCCGCGCCGGCAATCATCGGACTCAGTAAAAAGCCGTTGACGGGATACAGCAGCCCGGCGGCAATGGGAATGCCGATGAGGTTGTAAATGAAGGCCCAGAACAGGTTTTGCCGGATGGTCTGTACCGTACGCTTCGACAACTGCAACGCCTTTGGTACACTGTTCAGATCAGACGTGATGAGTGTCATCCGGGCCACGTCCATCGCAATGTCCGAACCGTGGCCCATTGCTATGCTCACATCGGCTTGCGCCAGGGCCTGTGCGTCGTTGATGCCGTCGCCAACCATTGCCACGATTTTCCCCTGCTGCTGTAACTCGCTCACAAACTGTGCTTTGTCGGCGGGCAGGGTTTCGGCGCGGTAATCGGTCAGGCCTACGGCGTCGGCTACGGCGCGGGCAGTTTGGGGGTTATCGCCGGTGAGCATATAGACAGCGATACCGCGTTTTTTGAGGGTTTCGATGGCCTGTTTTGAGGTGGCTTTCACGGGGTCGGCAATGGCCAGAGTAGATAGTACCTGCGTTCCGTCAGCAAAATACACGACCGTTTTTGCCTGTTGTTGCCATTGCTCAGCCCGTTTTTGCACAGCCGCAGAAACCGAAATGCCCCGTTCGTTTAACAGCCGGGCGTTGCCAATCAGATACGTTTTTCCGTCGTACTGTCCCGATACGCCCCGGCCCGTGATGCTCTCGAAACCGGTCAGGTCAGCACCAGAAATTTCAGTGGATTTCAGATAGGTAACTACAGCGTCGGCCAGCGGGTGTTCAGACTGGTTTTCCAGCGCGTACAATATGGGTTGTAAGGCCGCTACGTCATGGTCGGGAACGAACCAGTCGGCGTCGGTTACGGTAGGTTTGCCCTCGGTGATGGTACCGGTTTTGTCGAGGATAACGGCGTTGACGCGGTGGCCGAGTTCGAGACTTTCGGCGTCTTTGATCAGGATGTTGTTGTCGGCTCCTTTGCCCACGCCAACCATAATAGCCGTTGGCGTGGCCAGGCCGAGCGCGCACGGGCAGGCAATCACCAGCACCGTTACCGACGTGAGCAGGGCGTGCGTAACCGCGTTTTCGCCCCCGAAAACCATCCAGACAGCAAACGTCAGTATGGCAATGCCGATGACTACCGGCACAAAAATGCCCGCAATTTTATCGACCAGTTTCTGCACCGGGGCTTTGCTGCCCTGCGCTTCCTGCACGGACCGGATAATCTGCGCCAGCAATGTCTGACCGCCCACTTTCTGCGCCCGGAACCGGAATGCCCCTTTCTGGTTGATGGTCCCGGTAAAGACTGGTTCGCCAGCGGTTTTGCTGACCGGCACCGGCTCGCCCGACAGCATGCTCTCGTCCACAAACGACTCGCCCGACTCTACCTCGCCATCGACGGGGATTTTCTCGCCGGGCCTGACCACAATGAGTTGCCCCACCTGTACCTGACTAACCGGCAATTCGCGCTCGACACCATTCTCGATGATACGCACGGTGTTGGGCTGTAGTCCGATGAGTTTTTTCAGGGCCGACGACGTGTTCGATTTAGCGCGTTCTTCAAGGAGTTTGCCGAGCGAAATAAACGCGATGACAACCGCAGCGGCTTCAAAATAAACGTGCGGCTCCAGGCCCCGGCTGGTCCAGAACTGCGGATATAGCGTAGTGAACGCACTGAACAGAAACGCGATACCAGTAGAGAGGGCCACAAGCGTATCCATATTAGCCCGGCCATGACGTGCCTGTTTGGCGGCATTGACAAAGTACGACCGGCCCAGCCAGAACACCACCGGAGCCGACAGGGCCATCATAATCCAATTGGCGTAGGGAATTGACATAAATACCATCCCAATCAGTACGACCGGTATCGACAGCGCAACAGCCCAGACGGTACGTTTTTTCAGGGCATTGTACTGCCGCTGCTGCGCGTCCTGCTGCACTTGCCACACATCTGGCTGGTTGGCATCGTCGGTGGGGATAACCAGATCATACCCAATGCCCTGAATCACCTGCTGCATTTGCGTGGGCGACACTTGGGCGGGGTCATAATCGACCGTGGCCGACTGGTTGGCGTAATTGACAGTGGCTTTCTGAACGCCTGGCGTATTGCTGAGCATCGACCCGACGCTCACGGCGCAGGCCGCGCAACTCATCTCCAGCACCGGAAATGTCTGGCGAGTCAGTGATGCGTTCTGCGTTGGGGGGGCTTTTTGCTGAGTCGGTACCATATACCTGATGGTTTGTGGGTTAGCCATGAGTGGAGAAGCCTTGGAATAAGCCGGTCATCAACCACTAATGGATATATCTGTACAACAACCAAAACCAGGAATACAGCACCCGTAGAGTTTATAAGATTTGGCTATGGCTGTACAGATTTAGACGCTGCGCGGGCGTAATCCGGTTTTAGAGCGAGCCCGGACTCAGTACAGACCCACTGTTTTTGGCTAACTTGCGGGCTGATTTTGTCCGGCAAACGTGCAATGCATTCCATTAGTACACCGCACCGGATGCCCATTCGTAACGCGCTCTTTGATTGATGATTTGGCACCGTATTGCTCAGTTTATTCTTAATAACCGGCTGTTGCTCCTGGCCGTCATTCTGGTTGGAACGGTCTTTGTGGGCTACCAGACCACCCACGTCAAACTCTCTTACGAACTCGCCAAAATTCTGCCCGCTACCGACCCTGAATTTAAGCGGTACGATGCCTTCAAAAAACGCTTTGGGCAGGACGGCAGCGTCATGGTGGTAGGCATCGAAACCGATAGTATGTATCAGGTTGAGTTCTTCAATCAATGGTACGCCCTCAGTCAGCGCATCAAAGCCATTGGCGGCATCAAAAACGTTATTTCCAACGCCAGCCTGTACGACGTAGTACGCGACGACACAGCCCGAAAATTTCGCGTGGTGCCGCTCGTGCCGCGTTCGATTACGACGAAGAATCAACTCGACAGCCTGCGGCAGCGCATCGGCGAACTGCCATTTTACCGGGATCTGGTGCAGGACAGCGCGGCAGCCGCCACCGGTAGCGGGGCGCATTTGATGGCTATCACCTTCGACCAGAAAGAACTCAATACCAAAAACCGCATCGCCATTGTCAGGCGGGTAGAGGCCGTAGCCGATTCGTTTGGTACGGCGCATAATCTGCGGGTGCGGCTGTCGGGTATGCCGTATATACGCACCGAAATGACCGCCAAAGTCAGTAGCGAACTGCTGCTGTTTCTGGGTCTGGCGTTTGGCGTTACGTCCCTGATTTTGCTGTACTTCTTCCGCTCGTTTACCGTCATGCTGGCGGCTGCACTGGTGGTGGCCATCGCCGTAATCTGGGTCACGGGCTACATTGTCCTGTTCGGGTACGAAATCACGATTCTGATTGGGCTGATTCCGCCCATTATTATCGTTACCGGCATTCCGAACGCCATTTTTCTGATTAACCGTTATCAGGAAGAACTGAACCGGCACACGGTCATTACACATGCCGGAAAACTCAATGCCCTGCGCGTAGCCGCCGAAAAAGTAGGCGAAACGACCTTCTTTGCCAACGTCACCACAAGCATTGGTTTCTTCGTATTTTATTTCACGGCCAGTCCATTGCTGTTGCAGTTCGGGTTGGTGGCGGCCTGTGGCGTTATGACCACCTACACCGTGTCGCTGATCCTGATCCCAATTATCTTCAGCTATCTGCCCGCTCCCGCGCCCAACCACCGCGCCCACCTCGACCGTCCTTTCATTACCCGCTTCCTGCGCTGGGTCGATACTGCGGTGCGTACGCGCCGGTCGGTTATTTACGGGGCAATTGCGGTACTCTCCGTAGTATCGGCGCTGCTGGCCCTGCGCATTGACGCCATCGGCTACGTAGTGGATGATTTGCCCGATAATGACCCGATTTATCAGGATTTGAAGTGGATCGAGAGCCGGTTCAAAGGCGTGATACCGTTCGAGGTCAGCATCGACACCAAACAGCCGGGCCGGGTGCTGACGCCCCAGACGCTGACCAAAATCCGGCTGCTCGAACGCGAATTTGCCAGTCGCCCGGAGTTTACGCGCCCACTGTCGCTGGTGGAGGCTATCAAGTTTTTTTACCAGGGATACCGGGGTGGCGATGCCAAATACTACGCCCTGCCCGGCGCGCTGGAACTTGGTAAACTCGGTGAGTACATCCCGAAACCCAACGCCACCGGCAACAGCCTGGCCAGTAGCTACCGCAGTTATCTGGACAGCACCCAACGCTACACCCGCGTCAGTTTCCAGACGCCCGACTTCGGCACCGTCCGCACGAATGAACTGATTGCTGAACTGCAACCCAAAATCGACTCGATTTTCAACATCGACCGCGAAACCGGGCAGCGCGTGGCGGCTGCTGAGCAGTACGACATCGGCATAACGGGCAGCAGCGTGGTGTTTACGAAGGGTAACGACTACCTGCTGCAGAACCTCGCTGAAAGTACCGCTCTGGCCATCCTGCTGATTTCGGTCGTTCTCATCATCCTCCTGCGCGATGTCCGGCTGAGCCTGATTGCCATTGCGCCGAGCGTGCTGCCGCTGATTTTTACGGCGGGTATTATGGGCCTGTTCAACATCCATCTCAAGCCCTCAACCATCTTGATTTTCAGCATCGCGTTTGGCATCTCGTCTGACGGCACCATCTATTTCGTCACCAAATACCGCGACGAACTCCGTCAGGGCCGTACCCGTGCTGAGGCCGTATCGAACACCATTCGCTATACGGGCATCAGCATGTTTTACACGGCCATCATTCTGTTTGCGGGCTTCGGTATCTTCACCGCGTCTACGTTTCAGGGTACGGCAGCCCTTGGTATTCTGGTATCCATCACGCTTCTGATGGGCATGGCCTCCAACCTGATCCTGCTCCCCGCGTTTCTGCTCTCAGTTGATAAGCGGAGAACGAAAAGCGTAGTATCAACATAGGGCGGCAGGGCTTTGCTTTTAGCTAAGACAAGCGTACCTACAAATAAGTAATGGGCGGGAATATGTCTCGAAAGTATGTTGAGCGTTCACAAACGATTCCGCAATTGCTCCCGTAGCCACTCCACCGTTTTGGCATCCCGGAACGTGAACCACTGCTGCCGGTAATCGCCCATATCGTCAATGGTGTCTTTGAACCGACGGAAGGGTTTGGACTGAGTAAGCGCGTGTCGCAACCGCTCCTGAGCAGAACCAGCCGGTAACTCATCTGTAAACTGCTCCATCAACCCAAACGACTCCCGGCTGCTCATCGGCTCAATGGCGATGTAATCGTCGGGGTTGTTTGTTACGGTGTCGATGTCGTCCTGCCAGTCGGCAGTATCGGGAAATTGTTGTGGGTTGGGAAAGGAAATGTACTCGTGCGTCTCGCGGTGCAGGTAGCAAGCCATACCTGCTTCCAGTTCTCCGGCTATTTCGCTGAGCTGATTGTCTGATGTTGGTTTCATCTTGGCAGGTCGGCTAAATTGTAGTGCGTTAAGATGGCGCTTTTGTCATGCTGAGGAAGGAAGCATCTCTATTACGATTAGTCATTAGCGGTTCATAGAGATGCTTCGTTCCTCAGCATGACAGGAAATAACCACTACACCTCTTCCAGCAACGTATCGAACGAGACGAACTGACCGCCGAAGCGGTGCTGTATGCGCTGCTGCATGGTGTCGGCGTGGGTGGCGAGGTAGAGGTCATAGTCGGCGCGGGTGGCAAAATCGAGCTGAACAGTGTAAGTAATGGCTCCGTTGTCGAGCTCGGTGAGCAGATGCATCATCTGGTGACGTTGGGGTAGGCCGGTGTTTAATACGGCAGGCAGGTGAAAGGTTTTCATCCAGCGTAGCCAGTCAGCGGCTGTTTCTTCGGCCACGCTAAAGGTGGTGTTGGCAATAATCATAGTGATGAAACCACAATCGGGAACGGGAAGTTGGGCGTTTGGTTGTTTCTTTGTCGAAACGATTCAATGACAGTTAAATCACCTCAATCATGTATTCTGGATTAGTACACGCCCATTCGGGCCTTCGCTGGGTTGCCCTTGTTTTATTGGTTGTTGCTTCCATTGTGGCCATCGGCAAATGGCTGGGCCGCAGTGGCTACACCAATGGCAACCGCAAGTTGTATCTTTTCACGCTCATTGCCGTTCACACCCAGTTGGTGCTGGGGCTGGTTCTGTATTTCATTAGCCCAAAGGTCAATTTCAATCTGCTCAGCGATAAACTGTACCGTTTTTACACCGTCGAACACACAACCGGGATGCTCATTGCGATCATTCTGGTAACGGTGGGTTATTCGCTCTCCAAACGGGCTATTGATACCACGAAAAAGCAGCGGCTGATCGGCATTTTCTACGGTATCGGCCTGATACTGATTCTGGCGTCTATCCCCTGGCCGGGTCGCAATCTCGGCGCGGGCTGGTATTAGCTTAGTGAATGCTACGCTCTTCACTTTCAGAAGGTTAGCGGGTTTGGCACGGGAAATAGTGTAGAATGATTTCCCCAATTGTTTGGTGTTCTGGGCGCGACGCCCTACTTTCATCACACCGAACTTGCCCTTAACCAGTTTTTATGACGAAGAAAGTGCTTTTAACAGCCTTCATGGCTGCGATGTTCGGCCTCGCGCAGGCCCAGACCATACCCACTGTAACAGAGTCATTACCCACCGTCACTTCTAATTCAGAATCGCTCACCAACCGGTTTCCGCTCGTGAGCAACGTCATCAGTTTCGCGAAGAAGCACCTTGCTATTCGCTACCGCTCCGGCGGCACTACCCCGCGTGGATTCGACTGTTCCGGATTCACGCGGTTTTGTTTTGACCAGTTTGGTATTTCGCTGCCCCATTCCAGCGCGGCTCAGGGTACGGTTGGCAAAGCCGTCGAAAAAAGCGAAGCCCAGCCCGGCGATTTGATTCTCTTCAAAGGCCACAGTGCCGCCGGGAGCCGCATTGGTCACGTTGGCCTGATTACCGAAGTTGCCAATGATCGTATCAAATTCATTCATTCGGCCTGGAACGGCGGCATACGCTACGATTACCTCAGTGCCGACTACTACCAGCGCCGGTTCGTGGGTGTCCGGCGGGTAGTGAGTTTACTGGCGGATAAATAACATCGTTCCGCTTTGCCCCGCCACAGCCGCGCTTACGTCGTCGGCGTGGCAGATGATGACGGTCGAGACGCCATTTTCCAACGCCCGAAACGCATTGTCCAGTTTCGGAACCATGCCTTTGTTAATGCTCCCGGCGGCTTTGTGTTCGGCATAAATGGCGGGCGTCAGTTCAGGAATAACGCTGTTGTCATCGTCGGGATTGGCCAGCACCCCCCGTTTCTCAAAGCAATAGACCAGGGTAACGGGTTCGTGCCGGGCCAGGTCAACGGCAATGGCCGACGCCATCGTATCGGCGTTGGTGTTGAGTAAGCCCCCTGCGTTGTCATAGCTAATCGGCGCGAAAACGGGCGTCAGGCCCTGCCGCAGGAAAAACTGAATCTGCCCCGCGTTGATCTCGTCCAGATCACCCGCAAACCCGTAATCAATATCCTTCACGGGCCGTTTGTGAGCCAGTACCACACGGGCATCGGCTCCGGTCAGGCCAAGGGCGTTGATGCTGAGACC
>JBBRUB010000131.1:0-7701 GCA_038248175.1 Cytophagales bacterium
ATCATTGGCCCGGCACTGGGGGGTGAGCTGGCTAACCCCGATCTGGTATCATGGTTCAACTTTACCACGCCTTTTCTGGCCGCTGCCCTGCTGTCGGCCATCAATATTGGTCTGGTAATTTTCAACTTCCGCGAAACGATCTGCGAACGGGTTAACCGTCCGGTAACGCTGTTGACGGGCGTAAAAAATCTGGCCGAAGCCTTTGGCGATACCCGGCTCCGCATTCTGTTTTTCGGGGTATTTTTCTACGCCTTGGGGTTCAACTTTTATACTCAGTTCTTCCAGGTTATTCTGATCCGTAACTTCGATTACGATCAGACGCAGATTGGCCGGTACTTTGCCTACGTGGGGCTCTGGGTCGCGCTCATGCAGGGGACGGTTGTTCGGTTTGCGGCCAACCGGTTTGAACCCGCGCAGATTCTGCGGTACAGCGTATTCGGCCTGGGCATTGCACTCTGGCTGTTTCTATTCCCCCGCGAAAGCTGGCAATTGTATTTCGTGGTGCCGTTTCTGGCCCTTTTTCAGGGCCTGACCTCGCCTAACTCTACGGCTTTGGTGTCGCAGAGTGGTTCGGAACAGGCGCAGGGCCGCACGCTGGGCATTAACCAGTCGGTGCTGTCGGCGGCTTTCGTGTTTCCGCCCATTATTGCGGCTTATCTGGATACGCTGAATGTGTATCTGCCCATTGTGGCTGCCGGGGCAATGGTGCTGGTTGGCTGGGGCTTTTACATGCGCTTCTTCCGCAGTGACGCCCCGGCAGCTGAACCGGCATCCGACTAAGGCTGCGCAGCCAGCTCGTCCAGCAGCAGATAGCGGTTGCGGTGCTGTTCGGTTTCGGGGCGGGTCTGCATGTCGATGTGCATGAAATCAGCGGGGGCGTTGGGCGTGACGGGTTTCCAGTTGGGCAGGCCGGGGCCGTTGGGATTGCCGGTTTTAATGAAGTCGGCAAAGTACCGCTGCGTCGTTTCCAAGACTTTATAGTCGTCGGGCGTCCAGGCAAAGACTTTGTTGGTTCCCAAATTGCCCATCGTGTATTCGATCTCGGCGGAGTGGGAGGCTCCCCGCGCCTGCGGTACGGCGTTGGCGGCACCGGCCTTCACTACACCCCCGGCCAGGGCCGGTGCGGCATCGCCCATAGTAGCTGTCATAACTGGGCGGGGGCGGCTATAAAAGTAGCGGTACACGGGTTTTCCACCGCCGATTTTTACCTGCATATCGGCCCATTTCCAGGTGCTGTAGCCAATGAACCGATCGACGGCCAGGTCGGTAGCGGCCTGAATAACCTCGGCATCAGTGCTGGCCGGATACACCTTCAGTACCTCGCTGGCGCGTTTGCCGGAAGTTTTCGGGTGTGGGTTCGTCTTTGCCGAGAAGGGCGCGGTAGTTCATCTCCAGAATTCCAGCCCACCAGCAGCGGTACGTGCGCCTGCTCGCCCGCCATAAAAATGGCCACCGGATTTTTAGGGAAGAAATACCCGTCGATGGTCGCCGAAAAGCGGGGGCTGGCGGGCAGAGCCGTTGCTTCGAGGAGCTGTTCGGCAGACAGGTTCCGCAGCTCAGTTAGCGAGTTGGCTCCGACCAGTCCAGTAAATTTTACCCCCGGCTGCTCGGCGTTGGCCAGTGGAATGGGTGGCAGCGTACCCAGCATCGAGCCGCTTTCGCCGTCGTAGCGCGGTTCGGAACTATCGCCCGCCATGAAGCCACCCCCGCAAAAATAGACTAATACCGGCAGCTTCTCTTTGCCGGTATTGGCGGGTGTCCAGACGTTGAGGTACAGGCAGTCTTCGCTCATGCCGTTGGCCCGGAAGTTCATGTCGCCGAAGATGGCGTGCTACATAGCCCGGGGGCCAAACTGTTTTGCCGGGCGCGTGTTTGTCCAGTTTTTGACGGGTTGCGGGGCTTTACAGCGCAGGTCGCCCACGGGAGGGGCGGCAAACGGAACGCCCTTAAACGACAGAATACCCGACGGTTCTGTAACGCCTTCGAGCGTGCCGTTGGCGGTTTTTATACGGGGTGGAGCCGACTGAGCCAGCGCACTACCCGCTCACAACGACCCGGATTCGATAGCCTTACGGATCACCGCAAATACGTTCAGGCAGTCGGTAAGTTGCTGCGGATCGGCATAATCGGTTTTGAGCGTGTTCCAGTTCGTGACCGAGCCGTTAAGCAGGTTATTCAGTTGCTGCTTCAGGTTGGTCTGGGTAGAGTCGAGCTGGGCAATTTCCTGCCGCACGGCTTTGATTTCGTGACCTACTTCGGCCCGGTTGTCGGCGTAGCGGACTTTCCAGCTGGCAAAGGCTTCGTCGCGGGCGCGGGCTTCATCGCTGAGCGAGTCAGCCCGGCTGGTGGTTTGGGCCAGTACGCTGCCACAGAGACAAAGTAATAGTATGATGAGGGGAAAACGCATAGCTGTTGAGTTGAGCGATGAACTGCGCTGCAAAATTAACCCCTATTTCTTCACCGTACCATCGCCGTTATTTCTTCATTTCGCCGTCTATGTTACGCCAGATATCGAGTGGGTTGGCGTCCTGCAACGCGGGGGGTAGCAGGGCATCGGGAAAACTCTGGTAGCTGACGGGCCGCACCCAGCGCAGAATAGCCCCTGTACCCACCGAGGTGCTGCGGCTGTCGGTCGTGGCCGGAAATGGGCCGCCGTGGGTCATGGCTTCGGACACCTCAACGCCGGTTGGAAACCCACCAAACAGCAGCCTCCCCGCTTTTTCCTGCAACAGCGCAATCCAGTTGGTGCCTGAGTGGGCCAGTTCGTTGGTGGTGGCGTAGAGCGTGGCCGTGAGTTGCCCTTCCAGCGAGGTAAGGCAGTCGGCCAGTTCGGCTTCGGTCTGGCAGATGACGACCAGCGACGACGGTCCGAAAATTTCGTGGCTCAGTTCCGGATTACTCAGAAACTGGGGGGCGTTGGTGGTCAGTACGGTAGGGCGGCCTTCGGTACGGTCGTCGGTTGCGTGGGTGTCGGACTCGGCCAGAATGCGAATGCCGGGCATCACCTGAATGTGCTGAATACCGTCCTGATACGCCCGTTTGATGCCTGCGTTGAGCATGGTGGCTGGTGCCGATGCCCGGATTTTTTCGACCAGCGTATCCAGAAACCCGTCGGTTTGGGGGGATTCGAGCAGGAAGACCAGACCCGGATTGGTGCAGAACTGCCCCACGCCCAGCGTAACGGATGCGGCCAGTCCGGCGGCAACGGTCGTGGCCTCGCTGGCAACGGCACCCGGCAGGATTACTACCGGATTAACGGCACTCATCTCGGCATAGACCGGAATCGGTTCGGTTCGTTCCTGCGCTACCCGCAATAGAGCCAGCCCACCCCGGCGCGACCCCGTAAAGCCAGCTGCTTTGATAGCCGGATTGGCCACCAGCTCCTGCGCAACCTCATTGTCGGCATGGAGCAGCGAGAAAGTACCGTCGGGCATCCCCGTTGTCTGCGCAGCTTTGCTGATGGCCGATCCTACCAGCGACGATGTGCCGGGGTGCGACGGGTGCGCTTTGCAGACCACCGG
This sequence comes from Cytophagales bacterium, assembly GCA_038248175.1. Classification (GTDB taxonomy): domain Bacteria; phylum Bacteroidota; class Bacteroidia; order Cytophagales; family Spirosomataceae; genus Spirosoma. Next base: position 3,522 of record JBBRUB010000131.1, read on the forward strand.
ACAGCCAGCCGCCAGGGCCGACGCCGTATCGCCCCCGGCTACTGAAAACGCCAGTGGAAAATTACTCGCCCCAAACACCACTACCGGACCCAGCGGCACCAGCATCCGGCGCAAATCGGGCCGGGGCAGGGGCATCCGGTCGGGCAGGGCGGTATTGATACGGGCATCAACCCACGAGCCTTCGCGCAGCAGACCGGCAAATAGCCGAAGCTGCCCCGTGGTACGGCCCCGCTCGCCCGTAATCCGGCCTGTAGGTAACCCGCTCTCCAGCACGGCCCGCTCGATGAGCGCGTCGCCAAGGTTTTCGATTTCCTGCGCGATGGCCTCCAGAAATTCGGCCCGCTGCCGGGGCGTTGTGCGGCTGTAGGGACCAAACGCAGCCGCTGCCTTTTCTACGGCTTGCTGGGCCTGTTCGGTGGTTACGTTGGTAAACCCGTCGGACAGGGTTTCGTTGCGGGCGGGGGCGTGGGCGTGAAAGACGTCGCCATCGCCGGTGGTGGCATTTTGGCCGATGAAGTTAGCGTTGCCGGTGTTGTTCATTGGTTGCATGGTTGGTTGTATCTGTTTAGAAACTGCAGCGGTCTGAAAGAATGAAATCAGGCCGCAAAGTAGGGCGCAAAGCAGAAAAGCCAGTTTTAAATCAGCCGTACTGTTGTTGCCATGCCTTTTTGAGCCGTTTGTAGTGGGAGTCTTCGCGGGCCTGGCAATTGCTGATGCGGCTACGGGGCCAGCCACGTGAAGGTCTCCATAGGTTCGTACTGAAACCGCGCCCGTGTTTGCCCGGCCCGGCCCAGGCGCAGGTAATCCAGTTGCAGCACCTGGCACTCGGCTACGGAAAAATTGGGCCGCCCGGCTTCACTTTCAGCTTCGGAAGGTAGGGCCTCGCCAAAACGGGGTGGAAAACCGGGATACGGTTCGGGCTGCTCCGAGCCGGGCTTTTTCTCCGACAGATACGTCTTGCGCCCACCCGCCCAAAGTTTCTGCCAGTGTTCGTCGGCCACAAGATCATCGGTGTGTAGATGAGTTTCTACGCGTAGCCGAAGCTGAAACTGGTGTTTGCTGTCCCAGAAAAGCAGGGTAGCGTTAGGGAACTGTTCCAGCTGAATTACCTTGCCGGCGCGGGCATCTGTATGGAACCAGACTGTTTTATGGTTGGCGTCGGCCTGGCGCAACACCACTATGCGGGCGTCGGCACCGGTGGATGTGCAGGTGGCAAACGTCATGGTTTTCAGCGGGCTTTGCTTACGGGCCGGGGCTGATACAAGCTGCCGCCAGCAATCAGCTTCGAGGTCGGCGAGGAGAGGTTCTGATGTCACGATAAGAGACGTTCGTACGGGGATATATCGCCTGTTGAACAGTGAGGAACCTGGCTTTGTTTGCCGGGGTGCTTCTTGTTGACTCCGGATAGAAGCCGTTTTCTACCTAAGTAGTCCGGCCCGCTTGTCAACAGGGCTGGCCGTTTGTGTATAATCTGGCGATGGTGCAACGTTTAGGGCGAAATTTGGTCAATTAAGTTGTCTTTTTCTGTAAACAAATCCCGTCCATGAGGTTAAGACAACAAACTTATTGAACACACCCTGCAATGCAACACATTTTACGTTTCCTGCTGCTTAGCAGCTTCTTCACGGGTTCACTGCTGTCAACGGTTTCGGCCCAGAGCGATCTGCCGCGAGGTAGTGCCAAATTAACCGGCATCATCGTTGATTCCGTTTCAAAGAAACCGGTCGAATTTGCTTCCGTCGCGCTGATCGATCTACAAACGACCAGGCCCATTGATGGAGCAGTGGCTGACGAGAAAGGCCAGTTTACCATCAGCAAAATGCCCGAGGGCAGTTTCCGACTGCGTATATCGTTTATTGGGTACCGCGACAAAATTGTCCGGGGGGTAAAAATTAACCGGCGCGACGATGTCAACCTTGGTACTATCCTGCTGGTGTCTGATACCAAAACCCTACAGGAAGTGGAGGTAGTTGGTCAAAAGGCCATGATTGAGGAAAAAGTGGACCGGATTATTTACAACGCCGACAAAGACATCATGTCCAAGGGGGGCGACGCCACTGAGGTGATGCGCAAAGTACCCCTGCTTACGGTCGATCTGGACGGTAACGTCAGTCTGCGGGGCAACAGCAACGTGCGGGTGCTGATCAACAACAAGCCCAGTACCATTGTGGCCAGCAGCGTGGCCGACGCCCTCAAGCAGATTCCTGCCGATCAGATCAAGACGGTGGAGGTCATTACCAGTCCCTCGGCCAAGTACGACGCTGAAGGGTCGGCGGGTATCATCAACATCACTACCAAGAAAAGCAGTATTCAGGGCTATTCACTCAACGTCGATTCGGGCGTGGGTAACCGGGGTACCAACCTTGGCCTGAACGGGACCCTGCGTACCGGCAAGATGGGCTTTTCGCTCGGTGGCTTTGGCCGGGCCAATTACAATGTACGGGGGCGATTTGAAAACACCCAGACTCTGGCCGAAAGTGGCCGCGTTACCCAGCAAAGTGCTGAAACGCGTAACAATGGGGTTTTTGGACAGTATCGGCTCGGCTGGGATTATGACTTCAGCGAAACCAGCAACCTCTCGGCCAACCTTCGCTACGGGCTTCGCAACAACTTTCAGTATCAGGATAACTTCCTGACTCAGACCCTGGGTGGTGCAGTGCCATCCAATAACCTGCGCAACGTAAAAACCGAAGACCTGTCGGGTACCGTTGATGCCAACCTGGATTACACCAAACGATACAAGACCACCGGCGATCAGGCGCAGAAAGAAATGAGCTTTTCGGCGCAGTACAGCCGCAACAACCGCAACAATAACTTCATTGCCGATCTGCTGAACTACACCAATCCGGGTACGTTGCTGGGACGGCAGCAAAACCTCAACGACAGCTTTAACCAGGAAATAACCCTTCAGGCCGACTACCAGACGCCTGTTGGTAAGCGGCAGCTAATCGAGTTTGGTGGCAAAGGGATTTTGCGGCAGGTTGAAAGCCAGTTCGGGTACAACATTGCCAGTGGCACCAGCCCGCTCGTGAAAGACCCCAACCGACTCAACAACACGCTGAACTACGATCAGGATATTACGGCGGCCTATATCTCCTACACGCTTACAACCAAAAGCAAATACAGCATCAAAGCCGGTACCCGTTTTGAGCGCACAACCATCAATGCCAATTTCAGTCAGGATCAGCCGGGCGAAGGGGGCGCGGCAGCTGGCAAACGGCTCCCTATTCCGAATTACAATAATCTGGTGCCGAGCATCAATATTTCGAAGACGCTCAAAGGGGGTAAAACCATCAAACTGGCTTACAACCGGCGGTTACAGCGGCCCGGCATTCAGTTCCTGAACCCGAACGTGAACGCAGCCAACCCCGCCAGCATCACGCAGGGTAACCCGTTGCTCGCTCCTGAACTGACCGATAACTTTGAATTTAGCAGTAGTGCCTACGTCAAGAGCATCTACATAAACGGATCGCTGTTCTATCGCAATACCAGCAACTCCATCACCAGCGTTCGCACCACCGACACAACGGGCCTGGGCCAGATTATTGATCCGGCCCTGCCCCTGCCCATCATCACAACGTTCGAAAACATTGGTCGGGAGCAGGCATACGGGCTTAATCTGTTTGGCAATGCCACGCTGTTTTCCAAGTGGCAGATTGGGGGCGGTATCGACACTTACTACGCTTACCTGACCAACAATAGCCCGCTGCCGTCGCTGAACGCTACCAATTCGGGCTGGGTAACCTCGGGGCGGCTGTTTACCAGCTTGACGCTAAAAAATGGCTGGGGGGCGCAGGGCTTCGCGTTTGCCCGGGGCAGGCAGGTACAGTTGCAGGGCTATCAGGGCGGATTTGCGTTCTATAGTCTTGGGGTCAAAAAGGACTTTAAAAATAAGCGCGGCAGCATTGGTCTGGCGGGCGAGAACTTCTTCAATCACCCGTTCATTATCCGCTCTGAGGCATCGTCGCCCATCTTTACGCAGAATAGCAAAACAAGCCTGTTCAACGCAGGTATCCGGGTTAATTTCAGCTACAAAATTGGTAAACTCTCCTTTGAAGACCAGCCCCGCAAACAGGGCAAGTCCGTCAATAATGACGACGTAAAAGGTGGCGACGGCGGTGGCGATGCCGGTGTTGGCCAACCCGCAGCACCCGCCGGGGGCGGTGGCCGCAGACCGAGG
>JBBRUB010000132.1:0-7690 GCA_038248175.1 Cytophagales bacterium
AGCTTGCCCGTGTTCCGAACCGCAAACTGGTAGTAACCCTCGGCGTCTGCCCTGATAGCCCACTCCTGACTGTATGCTCCGCCATAGCTCCACTGATACACGGGAGCGTTATCGTTCCAGGAACCCCACTGCACGTCCAGCACCTTGCCGCTGTGTACGGCGGCCACCTGATAATAACCCCCCGACGTAGGCGTTACGCGCCATTGCTGCCAGGTTTGACCCGCGTCGGTGCGCTGGCGAACGGTGCCGCCATCGTTCATGCTGCCGTTTTCTACGCCCAGCACCTTGCCGCTTACCCGCGCCGTAATGCGGTAGCAACTGCTGGTATTAAACACAATGGTGCTGGCTGTTGGGGGCGTTACAGGTGGGGTAACTGGTGGCGGTGTTATGGGTGGTGGCACAACAACGGGGGCGGTAGGCGTAGCACTAACCTCTATGCCCCCGTTCCAGGCGTTGCCGTTGCGGGTATAGATTCGGAAAAAGTAAAGCTGCCCGGCGGTCAGATTCGTTACGCCCACCGAGGTGCCGCTGCCCTGATACACAACCTTGCCACCTTCCAGTGTAGCCCCGTTACCCGTAAAACTGGCGTTAGCCGCATAGGTAGTCAGCGTGGGTTGCCCCTGAAGGCCCGAACCTGCTTTGGCTACGACCAGTATATTACTGAAGCTAATCGCCGGATTAGTCCAGGCCACTGCTGCCGATGTAACGCCCGGCGTGGCTGCGGCTCCCGTAACGGCCAGACTGCCCGAACCACAATCGGGGTAGATCTCAACCGAGTCAGTCGCCGTTAGTCCGCCCGCATCGGTAACCGTCAGTTTGATGAGGTAATAGTACGTTTCGCCATCGCAGCCAACGGGCGAGATGTTTACTGTTGGCGAGACATCGGTCAGGACGGGTTCACGGTGTTCGTGGTTGTTGTGGCGCAGAATTACCTGCCAGGCGTACTGCAGCGTGGCGGGGTTTTCGTCGGTCACGGAGGCCGTGAGTTTGTACTGGCTTTCGCGGTCGAGCGGATATTTCGTGTTGTTGAGTGGAGCCGAGATTTTGGCCGTTGGCGCGGCATTGTTAACGGAAATAACCAGTGTCTTGCTGTCGGTCAGGCCGCGCCCGTCGTTCACGGTCAGCCGGACGGTAAAGCCCTGCGTGACGGTGGCGGTGAAGACTTTACTGGGGTTGGCCAGCGTCGAGCTTGTGCCGTCGCCAAAGTCCCAGGCGTAGGTGAGCGGGTCGTTGTCAGGGTCGGTGGAGTTGCTGCCTGTGAAACTGACCGACAGGGGCGAGGTGCCGTTTTGCCTGTTCGCCGATGCCACCGCTACCGGCGGCTGATTGCCCCCGTAGCTGATTTTCATAATCTCGCCGGTATTGATGTTCACGTAGTAGAGGGCATCATCGAGCGGGCTGTATTCTATATCGACAATGCCTTTGCCACCGCCCTGCGGCAAAAATCCCTGAACAGTTTTGATGCTGCCATCGGCATTAAACGTAGCGGCTTTGATCCAGTTTTGCCCGTAATCGGCAAAGTAAAAGGCATTGCGGTACTCTGCCGGAAACTTCGTGCCTGCGTAGTACGCGCCCGCCGTGACTGCGTTGCCCCGAAACGGACTGCCCAACGTGCCCGATAGAGTGGTGGCCGTAGCGGTGTTGCCGTTGAAGGCCGGTACGCGGGCAATGTCGGCTCTGTGCTGCCAGTCGAGGGCAGGGCGACTGTGAAAGTACCGACGCTGCAAGCCGGGCAACGGGGTCAGACTACATGGGTTGATGGCCTGAGTGGTACCAACAGCCGGGTTATATGCCTGTTTCAGCAAATCACTGAAGCGCAGAAATAGAATGCCGCAGGTGTTACTTGGATTCGGTTCGTCTTTGTTCTGTAACGTTTTGGCTGCGTTGCTGTACGACGTATTCTCGGTCTGTCCCTCAAATAGGGGCCATCCCGCGTTTTCGCCCGGTAATTTTATCACGTGCATGTCCTCCCAATTGCCCCAGCCTACGTCGCCGATGAACAGCGTACCAGGGTTAGCATCGTCAGGGTTCGTGCTGCCGGTATTGGGCTGGATGGCCATGCGGTAGGGGTTGCGCAGGCCCAACGCCCACACCCGCGATCTGGCCGAACGGGGAGCGGCTCCGTTGTAAAATGGGTTGGTGTTTACGCCGTTGCCGGTGAGGGGGTTCAGCCGCAGCACTTTGCCGCAGTGCGAGGTAAGCATTTGCGACCGAAACGCGCCTACGTTCTCGTTGGCGGTCATAATTCCGTCGGCAATGGCCTGCTGAAAATAGGTTTCCGACGCGCTGCCTATGTCGGTGCTGGAGTAGCTGGCATTGTCGCCGGTAGAGACCAGCAGCGTACCATCGCGCCCGAAAAGCAGCGTACCACCCGCGTGCGACTCGTGGGTGAGCGGTATGCCGGTCGATGGTGTTTCGCCGAGGAGTATTTTTCGGCTGCTGCCAATGGCAGTCAGCGTATTGCCGGTGGTTTGTACTTCATAGCGCGTTACCCGGCTGATAGATGCCTTAAAATACTCGTTTTTTGCCGGGTCGTAGGCGGGCGTTCCCGCGTTGAGCAGGTGGTGCCGGTCCACAACGTAGAAGAGATAGACCAGGCCGTTCTGCGCAAAGTTCGGGTCGAGGCAGAAACTCAGCAGACCAAAATCACGCCAGTCACCTACCTCGTCGCTGATGTTGAGAACGGGCGTAGTTTGCCGGATGTACTGACTGCCATTCCAGGTCGATACCCAGACGCGCCCGGCTTTATCCCAGACAAAAAGCTGCTGCCCGCTGGCCGAAAACACGGTGCCCATCGGGGTAGTATAGCCGTCCTGCGCTTTGGCTTGCAGAAATCCGGTAGGCAGTGACTGCCCAAAACAGAGCGGGCTGATGCATAACAGGATAACAAGCAGCCGACAGGTAAGCAGACTGGTGTGGTAATGTGTAAACATGTTTCAAATCGGATTTGGGTAGTTAGCAAGACTGTTATCGACCAAACAATCTGCCCTGTTGACTCCCCAAATCCGATTTGTCACGGATTATACATTATACGGTAGGTAATATAGTTAACTTATACCTCCCTAACTCCGCTACTCTGCTTTCCTTTCCCCTGCCGAAACCGCGCCAAAGCGGGTTGCCACGTACTGCGTTCTACAAATAACACAATCAGGAAAAACGCACCGAACAGACCCACATGCACCGGCACGGCTATCCATAAATTGGCAATGGGAAACTGCCACGACAGCCCAATCAGAACGCCCGCACCCACCACATACCCCACCGCCGACCGCACATCGTAGGGTACTGGATAATGGCGTTCGCCGAGGTAATAGCAAAGTGCCATCATCACGAAACTCGATGCCAGAAAGGCCACCGCGCAACCCATGTAGCCAATGACGGGAATTAACAGCAGGTTACCCAGCACGGTAACCATCAGCCCAACCACCGTAATCAGTGTGCCATACTGCGTTTTGTCGCTGAGTTTGAACCAAAATGAAATATTATAATAGACGCCCAGAAACAGATTAGCCAGCAGCAACAGCGGTACCACATCCAGACCCACCCGATACTGCCTGCTGATAGATAACCCAACAACGTCGAGGTTCAGGCTCACGCCCACCCACAGAAGCACGCATACGATGGTAAACCACTTGGTAACGTCGGCGAGGAGTTTGGGCGAGTTTTTATCCTCGGCCTGACTGAAAAAGAACGGATCGGCGGCAAACTTAAAGGCGTTGGTTGCCAGGGCCATGAAAATAGACAGTTTCAGACATTGGCCGTAAATACCCAGTGCATCTTCCGACGTCAGGCCCTCATAAAAGCCGTCGGGCAGCCAGCGTCGCAGCATCAGCCGGTCGGTCAAAGCGTTCAGTACCGCCGATAAGCCCGTGAGCATAATCGGGAATGAATAGACAAGTAGCTTTTTGGCGGCAGAGATGTCGAACGTCAGGCGGAAACCGGCGAAGGCATTGCGCAGGAATAGAAAATATAGCCCATTGGCAATCAGATTACTCAACAGAATGTAACCGGGGCCAATTTCGGGTCGGTAAATCCAGGCCGCCAGTGGTTGCAGATCGGGTAGATAATCCCCCTCCGAAATGTCCTTGCAAAGTACGATAAAGAAGACATTCAGGGCCACGTTCAGCATAATGTTGATGACTTTGGCTGCCACAAACTGCCGCGCCTTGTTCTCGACCCGAAGCCGCGCAAACGGAATGGCCACAACGGCATCGACAAACAGAATCAGTGCGGCCCAGACCACCGAAATGCCTTCGTCAGGATAGCCGAGCCAGTCTGCTACCGTATCTGAGAATATTACTGTCAGCAACGTAGGCAACGCACCGGTCAAAACTACAATACTGGTGGCCCGGTTGAACACCCGCTGCCGTTCGTCGGCATTTTCGATGCCCTTGGCGCGGGCTGCAAACCGGAAAAAAGCCGTTTCCAGTCCCAGCGTATAGACTGTGAGCAAGACACCAATCCACGCATACAGCGTTACGTTGGAGGCCAGGTCGGAGGGTTGCAGGAAGGCGTAGGTCTGGATGGGAGCCAGCGCAAAGTTGACCGAGCGGGCCAGAATGGTGCTGATACCGTACAGGGCCGTGTCGCTCGCTAATTTTTTGAATGCACTCATGCCGGAAACACCGTTTACTCCGGCGCTCCGGCAAAGTTACGCCCTTTGGCTATCTTTGCCTGTTGATTGAAAACCTCCCTAATGACACCCATCACTTCCGCGCTGATTTCTGTTTATTACAAAGACGGTCTCGAACCCCTTGTTCAGCTACTACACCAGCAAAACGTCAAACTCTATTCGACCGGCGGCACCCAGTCGTTCATCGAAAACCTCGGCATTCCCGTTACTGCCGTTGAAGACCTCACTGGCTACCCATCCATTTTTGGCGGACGCGTAAAAACGCTGCATCCGTCGGTTATGGGCGGCATTTTGTACCGGCGCAACCTGCCCGAAGACGTAGCCCAGGCCGAGCGGCACCGCATTCCACCAATCGACTTAGTCATTGTCGATCTGTATCCGTTCGAGGAAACAGTAGCATCGGGTGCATCGGATGAAGACATTATCGAAAAGATTGACATCGGCGGCATTTCGCTGATCCGGGCGGCTGCCAAGAATTACAACGATGTGCTGATCGTCTCGTCGCGGAGCCAATACGCCGACGTGGTAACGCTACTGACCGAAAAAGCCGGAGCTACTGACCTCTCCGACCGCCGACGTTACGCCCGCGACGCCTTCGCTGTTACGTCGCACTACGACACGGCCATTCAGGCGTATTTCGCGCAGGATAAACCGGATTTCGATTCTGCACTGCAAACACCGCTGGCAACCGGCGAAGCCAACGAGACCGTGTATGATTTTCGCAAGCTGCCCGCCACGCACCTGCGCTACGGCGAAAATCCGCATCAGCAGGCGTCGTTCTACGGCGATCTGGACGTGCTTTTCGAGAAACTGCACGGCAAAGAGTTGTCGTACAACAACCTGGTGGATGTCGATGCCTGTGTACAGCTGATCGGCGAGTTTCAGGACGGCGATGAGTCGGCTACGTTTGCCATCATTAAACATACCAACGCCTGCGGTATTGCCACGGCCCCAACCGGCAAACAGGCGTATCTGAACGCCCTGTCGTGCGATCCGGTATCGGCCTTTGGCGGAGTCATCATCACGAACAAACCAGTCGATGGCGAGACGGCGCAGGAACTGAACAAACTGTTCATGGAAATCCTGATTGCCCCTGATTTTTCGGAAGACGCTCTGGCAACGCTGAAATCGAAGAAAAACCGGATTCTGCTGAAACGGAAGCTGATTACCCTGCCCACGGTCATGTTTAAAACGCTGCTCAACGGCGTACTGGAACAGGATAAAGACGACCGCACCGAAACCGCCAGCGATTTCAAAACCGTAACCACCCAGGCCCCGACGCCCGCCGAGGTACGCGGGCTGGAATTTGCCCTCAAGGTTTGCAAGCATACTAAGTCAAATACCATTGTACTGGCCAAAGACGGGCAGTTGCTGGCCAGTGGCGTGGGGCAGACCTCGCGCGTGGATGCGCTGCGGCAGGCCATCGAGAAAGCTCATTCGTTCGGGTTCGATCTGACCGGAGCCGTCATGGCTTCCGATGCGTTTCTCCCGTTTCCCGACTGCGTCGAGATTGCGGGTCAGGTGGGTATTACGGCGGTAGTACAGCCCGGTGGCTCGGTCCGCGATCAGGACAGTATCGACTACTGCAACCAGCATAACGTAACCATGGTTACGACTGGCATCCGGCATTTTAAGCACTGATTTTATGAAAATAGACTCGGAAGCGTTACACAAGATTGCCCACCTGGCCCGGCTGGAAATCCATCCCGACGAAGAAGCCGACTTGCTCAACAGCCTGAACGGCGTGCTGGACTGGATGGCCCAACTCAACGAAATTGACACCACCGGCGTGGAACCGCTCACGCACCTCTCGCCCGAGGTCAACGTCCTGCGCCCCGATGTGGTGGGTCAGCACCTACCCCGCCAGCAGGCTCTTGCCAACGCACCCCAGCATACCGACGAATTTTTTGAGGTACCGAAGGTTATCGGATAAGGACGTCTATAGACTTCGCTACTAACCCAGCGTGAAAAATCAGACTGAAATGATCGCCGGGTACTTGTGTATAAGGCTCGGCGGGCGGGGCCACGATGTTGTCGGCGCGGGCGTGAATACGCAGGTCGGGCTGCACGGTCAGGGGCGCTACGCTGACGAAGAGCGTTTGTAGCTGCTGCCAGAGGTACTGCCGGGGCATGGTCTGCATCCCTTCAACCAGCCGATTGTACAGTTCGCGGGATTCATCAAACGAATATTTCTTCCTGAAAAAGCCGGTCAGCGCATTGCTTTGTGTAATGCCCGTATCGAGCAGCAATCGCAGCACTGTCAGGTTGCTGGTTGGAAATCGGATCTTCTTCTGATCGGTCCATGACGCAAGCTGAATGGCTTTGGCTCCGCTCACCTCCTTGATGTTGATAGCTACCCAACCGCCCATCGAATGCCCAATGATGGTGTCTTTCGGAGTGATTTTGTAGTATTCCGTCAGATACTGCGCCAGCGTCCGGGCCGAAACGGAAAGCGCCGGTTGCCAGCGGACAAACTCGTCGGCCAGGTCAAGCCGCACAACCTCAGACGGGGGCAGCAACGGCATCAGTACATCGAAAATAGTAGGGTCTTCTACGTACCCGTGAATCAGAAAAATGCGGTTCATGAGGTAGGTCGGATCGTTTTCTGGCAGATTTGTTACCGTTGGTTTACGCTTATACGCCGGTAACCCACAAGCTGGTCTGCGCGACTGGCGGGGGGACGGTGATAGACGAAAACCTCATATACGTTTTCGGTGGCCGAGTAATTGCCCTCAATGAAACCCTCGTCTGTGCGGGGAGGCTGGGTATTGGTCTGCACCACGTAATCATAATTATAAACGCCCTGTTTGAGCAGCAGGGCCGCCCGGTACGTACCCGAAACGGGGTCGAACATCATACGGTTGCGGTCGTTCAGTTGCCAGAGATTCAGCGCGCCGTTCACAAATACATCCACATTAGGAATTTCGGGCGTTTTTAGCGTGAAAACCGTTTCGATATAATCAGCACTGACGGGGCCGTTGCCGGTTTCGCGGTGGTCGATGACATACTGGCCGTTGAAATCGTCGCTCTGAATATAGGCACCCCGGCTGCGGGGCA
>JBBRUB010000133.1:0-7680 GCA_038248175.1 Cytophagales bacterium
AGATAATCGATGGGAAGTAGCTAAAAGCCAAAGCCGTAGTAGGTTTCTATCCTGCCAATGCTACGGACGACGACGTGCTGCTTCACGACTACACAGAAGAAATCCGCGCGATTGCCTGCTAGAGGCACGGATCGCATAATCATATCGAATATAAAATCAGCCGCGCCGAACCAGCGGCCATGAGCGTATCCACCGCTGGTGAGTTGATTTATGATACGCAAACGGTGCTGCACTTTTTACGGCAGCAAAACCAGAAAGCTCCCGGTCTGCCCAATTTCTCGCTGGCCGACTTTATAGCTCCTTTGGATTGTGGGCGCGAGGATTATATCGGCGCGTTTGCCGTAACGGCAGGTATTGGCATTGAAACGTTGCTCGAAAAGTACGAGCGTGACCACGACGATTACAGCAGTATCATGGTCAAATCCATTGCCGACCGTCTGGCCGAAGCCTTCGCCGAGCGGATGCACGAGCGCGTCCGCAAAGAGTTCTGGCCCTATGCAACGGGTGAGATATTGAGTAGTGAGGAACTCATCAAAGAAAAATACCAGGGAATCCGCCCCGCACCGGGCTACCCCGCCTGTCCCGATCACACCGAAAAAGGCACCCTATTCGAGCTGCTTGACGCCGGCAAAATCGGTATTGAACTGACCGAAAGCTATGCCATGTATCCGGCTTCGTCGGTAAGTGGTTTCTACTTCGGCCACCCGCAGTCAACGTATTTCGGGCTGGGGAAAATCAATAAGGATCAGGTCATGGATTACGCCCTGCGCAAAGACATGCCGCTCGAAGACATCGAACGCTGGTTGTCTCCAGTACTGAACTATTGAGCAACAGAACGTAAAACACAAAGAAGCCCGACCGTTTGGCCGGGCTTCTTTGTGCTGAGTAAATCAGAAAATTAGTGCAACAGCACCGAGTCGATGACGTGAACAACGCCGTTCGACTGATTGATGTCAGCAGCGATAATGGTAGATGAATTACCTTTTTCGTCTGTCAGCACTACATTTTTGCCGTTCATCATGGCCCAAAATGTGACACCGGCGACGGTTTTTACCTTTGCTTTACCACGATTTCCTCTGATCGTTTTCATCAAATCAGCCGCCGTAACTTTCCCCGGAATTACGTGGTAGGTCAGGACATCGGCAAGCTTAGCTTTGTTTTCGGGCTTCAGCAGCGTTTCTACCGTGCCTTTGGGCAGTTTGTCGAAAGCGTCGTTAGTAGGGGCAAACACCGTGAACGGTCCTGGACCTGACAGCGTCTCCACGAGGTCGGCCGCCTTGACGGCCGCTACCAGTGTGGTGAGGTTGTTAGCCTGGCTGGCGTTTTCAACAATGTTCTTTTTAGGATCCATTGCGGCACCGCCTACCATGGGAGCTTTTTGCGCAAAGGTGAACTGACTTACAGCTACAAGGGCAATTAGAGCAAAAATTGACTTGAACATTTTCGTGTGTTGTTTTAAATTGTTTAATGAATAAGTGATATACTGACAGGGAGACATACGGTTTAACGGTATTGTTTAGATTAGTCCATTATATTTTTTCACAAAAACATGTAAAATAACAGCTTGACTTTGGCTTTTTGAAAGAAGACGAATGGAGCTTTAGCCTATAGATTTTGGTGGCCAAACTTTAGTTTGTTTGCCCCACGCTTCCCGGTGAGTCCCCACGCTTCCCGGTGAGTATGGGGCACTTCGAGCAAGGGCGTGTCTTGATCTCAGCATTGAAATTCCTTATTCTACGTAGCAAGCTTTAAAACAGAAAAACCCCACTGAATTTCAGTGAGGTTTTCTTTAGTAGCGGGAGCTGGACTCGAACCAGCGACCTTTGGGTTATGAGCCCAACGAGCTACCAACTGCTCCATCCCGCGGTGTTTGGTCTGCAAAAGTACGGCGACTTTCTGGAAATACAACTTCCTGGCCCTAAAAAAAGTTCTTAATTACTGAAACGTTTCTGGAAGCGCACCGGTTGGAGAAACAAAGCCGCTGACAATCAGATCAGCGGGATCACCTCCGATGGACGAAGAAATAATCCCCGAATTCCCGACCGGTGCGTCGGATGCCAACACGTTGCCGGTCATTGACCCCAACGACAATCACAAAGCCGGTTTTGTCAGTATAGTCGGTAAGCCCAATGTAGGTAAGTCCACACTGATGAATCAGCTTGTGGGCCAGCGGCTGAGTATTATCACGGCCAAAGCCCAAACTACTCGTCACCGCATCATGGGTATCCTGAACGGAACCCACGATGGCCAGGAATTTCAACTCGTTTACTCCGACACGCCAGGCATCATCAAACCGCTCTACAAGTTACAGGAGTCGATGATGAGCTTTGTACGTGGTTCGCTCGAAGATGCCGACGTCGTGCTGTTTGTTACTGATATTTTTGAGCAACACGACGAAAATGACGTCATCGAACGGCTGCAAAAGTCCGATGTACCCATTGTGCTGCTCATCAATAAGGTCGATCAGGCCACGCAGCAGCAAGTTGAAGAGAAGATTGCCTACTGGCGGCAGAACTTCAACGCTCAGGAGATTATCCCGATTTCGGCCCTCAATAAGTTCAATATCGATGCGGTGTTTGAGAGCATCGTTAGCCGACTGCCGCAGCACCCGCCCTACTTTCCCAAAGATGAGTTGACCGATAGGCCAGAGCGTTTTTTTGCATCGGAGATCATTCGGGAAAAGATTTTCCTGAACTATAAAAAAGAGGTGCCGTACAGCAGTGAAGTCGTGATTATTGGCTTCAAAGAAAAAGAAGATATCATCGTAATTCAGGCCGAAATCCTGGTTGAGCGACCTACGCAACGGGCCATTCTGCTGGGCGAAGGCGGCAAGATGATCAAGAAAACGGGTATCATGGCCCGCGAAGAACTCGAACGGTTCTTTGGTAAAAAAGTATTTTTAGAACAATTCGTCAAAGTAGAACCCGACTGGCGTCAGAAAGAGCGAATGCTCAAACGGCTGGGATACGACGAATAGAAGGGAGAAAGGAAAAAGGGGAAGAGTGGGAGAAAGGATTTCGCGATTCCAGACCCTCTCTTCCCTTTTTCCCTCTCTTCTCTTTACTCCCTCCAAAGAAATGGCAAATATTGTGGCAATTGTGGGCCGCCCCAACGTGGGCAAATCCACGCTGTTTAATCGGCTGGTCGAACAACGACAGGCTATCATGGACGATCAGCCCGGCGTAACGCGCGATCGGCATTACGGCACCTCCGAATGGAATGGGGTCTATTTTACCGTTATCGACACTGGCGGCTACGTTGTAGGTTCTGATGACGTGTTTGAAGAATCGATTCGTAATCAGGTGGAAATTGCCATCGAGGAATCTACGGTATTGCTGTTTGTGGTCGATACGCAAACGGGTATCTCGGGGCTGGATGAGGATTTTGCCGACGTACTGCGTCGAACCCAAAAGCCGGTGTATGTAGTGGCCAATAAAGCCGAGACATCGAACCGGGCGCATGAGTCGTCCGAGTTTTACTCGCTCGGCCTGGGCGACCCCTACCCTATTTCGTCCATGACCGGCAGCGGTACGGGCGATCTGCTCGACGAAGTGGTCAAGCACTTTCAGGGGCCGGGCGTCGAGAATCCAGACGAGGGCGTACCGCGTATCGCTATTCTGGGCCGTCCTAACGTCGGCAAATCGTCGTTTTTGAACGTGCTGACGGGGCAGGACCGTACCATTGTAACAGACATTGCCGGTACTACCCGCGACTCGATCGATACGCGCTATCGGGCCTATGGCAAAGATTTCATCCTGACCGATACGGCGGGCATTCGGCGCAAAGCCCGCGTTCATGAAAACGTGGAGTTTTACTCGACCGTCCGTGCCCTAAAAGCAATGGACGATTCGGACGTCTGTATCGTCATGCTCGATGCTACGCGCGGTCTGGAAGCGCAGGACATGAACATCATTGGGCAGGCCGTAAAAGCCAAGAAGGGCGTTGTGATCATGGTCAACAAGTGGGATGCGGTAGAGAAAGACCACCGTACTGCCGATGTCCTGCGCAAAGAGATGATTGCCCGGATGATGCCTATTGATTACGTACCCATCATTTTTGCGTCGGTACATGAGAAGCAACGCATTTTTCAGGTCATGGAAAAGGCAATGGAGGTCTATGCGAACAAGAGCAAGAAAATTACCACCTCGAAGCTGAACGAAGCCATGCAACCTGAAATTGAGCATTACCCCCCCCCGGCGCAGAAGGGTAAACTCATCACAATCAAGTATATGCTTCAGGTGCCAACGCCCTCGCCCACGTTCGTGTTTTTCTGCAACCTGCCGCAGTACATTCAGGAGTCGTACCAGCGTTTTCTGGAGAACAAACTCCGGTCGCACTTTGACTTCGACGGTGTTCCAATTACGCTCTTCTTCCGGCAGAAGTAGTGTAACGTCATACTTCATCATGGTTGGTCTTTCATTGTCATTTGTAGTTGTCAGTATGAAATGACCACCAACACCGCGTCAGTGCGTAGTAAAAATTCCCGGTCAGGCGCGATATATCGCGCCTGACCGGGAATTTTTTGCACCGGTGATTCCCAAATTTAGGATGGCCGAAGGCATCCAGCAGGTGGGATCAGGCACACCTTGATTATTGAAGGCATCGGGCCAATTTTTACCATCATTTTTTCGGTCCTTATCTTGCCCGAATGCATTGCCGGGCTACAAATAGTTGGTACGTTACTGGTTTTGGGAGGTGTGTTCCTTACTGGCTGGAAAGGCTGGACTTCGAGGGCCGTGCCGGCTACAGTCAATTAACTGATTATCAGATTCGATTACTTACAAACCTTCTAACACGCAACTCTTTTTTTACCTACCTTCAACTTATCAATAATAGTACATCTCAGTATAGGATATAAAATGAACCTTTTGATAAATTGCGCTCACTTTCAGGAGGTTATTCCGAATAATCTGCGAAAATTTGCTGAGTCTCGTATCACTACTTACAACTAACACACTTATTATTATGACAACAAATAGCACATTGAACGACGAAAAACGCGTTGAAAAGGCAGCTTACGTACTCAAAGCCGTAGCGCATCCACTTCGCATAAAAATCATTCAAATGCTGAATGAGCATCAGGAACTGAATGTATCAACCATTTATAAGAACCTGAATGCCGAGCAGTCCCTGATTTCGCATCACCTGATAAACATGCGCGATAAGGGCATTCTGGACATCCGGCGCAGCGGCAAAAACATCTACTATTTTCTAGTTGATAACGCCGTATCGGAAATTATCGAGTGTATCTACAGAAGCAAGATTCTGAACTGATCGACGACGAAACCTTTTGAAAGCAAGAAGGCCGTTGCGCAGGGTGCATAACGGCCTTCTTGTGTACTCATCTCTTAGCTGAACAACTCGCCGGTTTTGTAGTTGGGGACAATGCCGAGGTGGATATACGCCCGCTCAGTAGCCTCCCGGCCCCGGGATGTACGCTTCAGAAAGCCTTCCTGAATAAGAAAGGGTTCATACACCTCTTCAATGGTTTCTGACTCCTCGCCACAGGCGGTAGCAATGGTACTCAGCCCCACCGGCCCACCTTTGAATTTCTCGATAATGGTCGTCAGAATCCGGATGTCCATATCGTCCAGGCCGTTCTGATCCACGTCAAGCGCGCTGAGGGCAATCTCGGCAATGTCAATGTCAATGTAGCCGTTGCCCTTTACCTGGGCAAAGTCGCGGGTTCGGCGCAGGAGGTTGTTGGCAATACGTGGCGTACCCCGGCTTCGGCGGGCAATCTCGTAAGCTCCCGTCTCATCAATAGCCGTACCCAGAATGGCCGACGACCGTTGCACGATGGTGGTCAGCAATTGCGCGTCGTAATATTCAAGCCGGCAGCTAATGCCAAACCGTGCGCGCAGGGGCGAGGTCAGCATACCGGCGCGGGTGGTGGCTCCAATAAGCGTGAACGGGTTCAGTTTAATCTGTACCGTGCGGGCGTTGGGCCCCGAATCGAGCATGATATCAATCTTGTAGTCTTCCATGGCCGAGTACAAATACTCTTCCACGATAGGATTGAGCCGGTGAATCTCGTCGATAAACAGTACGTCGTTAGGTTGTAGATTAGTCAACAACCCGGCCAGGTCGGAGGGTTTGTCGAGGACCGGACCGGATGTCATCTTAATATTGGCACTCAGTTCGTTGGCAATAATGTGCGATAGGGTGGTTTTACCCAGTCCCGGCGGGCCGTGTAACAGCACGTGATCCAGGGCATCGCCCCGCTGTTGGGCTGCACGCACAAATACTTCGAGGTTATTGAGAATCTTGGCCTGACCCGTAAAATCGGAGAAAGACAGCGGCCGCAGGGCGCGTTCAATTTCTTTGTCGGTGGCCGACATGCCCTCGCCGGAGCCTTTTATGATATCGTTTCGCATGCTTGTTTTTCCGTAAAATACCAGCTCATTTCGGGTTCAAAAACGGCCCTGCTGTGTCCGGTCATCTCCCTCAAATTTACGAAAAAACAGGCAAAATACCGCTTACTGAATTACCATCACCGACCCGCGTTTGACCATACGTGCGCGCTCTGGAAACGACTCACTTTTGTAGGTCACAACATACGGGTAAACCATATTTGGGTAGGTGGTTCCCTTGTACGTGCCATCCCAGCGTTGTTCGGGATTGTTGCTCAGGAAGATTACCTCCCCCCACCGGTTATAAACCCGGAACTCATAATCACTTACGTAGGCCGTAAATATCTGTAACGCGTCATTGACGCCGTCGCCATTGGGTGTGAAGGCATCCGGCACGTTCACGCGCGGCTCACAGAGGTTCAGCACGCGGGCCGACGCCGTTGCAGTACAGCCCTGTACGTCGGTCACGCGCAGGGGGTAGTCTCCTGCACGGTCAACGGTAATGCTGCGGGTAGTGTCATTGCGGCTCAGCCAGAGGTACCTTAGCGTTGGTACACCGCTGGCCGTTAGCTGCGCCCGACCCTGATCGCCTTCGCACAGGATGGCCTCCCGAGTGAGTGAGAACGGTGGCGGGGGGCGGTCGCCGACGCGCACGCTGCTGCGGCCTACGCAACCGGTTTGGGTATTTCGAACCACGATGCTGTACAAACCGGGATTTGTTACGGAAATAGTGGGTGCGGTGGCTCCAGTACTCCATTGATAGACGTTGCCGGGCTGGTCGCCGTCGCGGGTGGCTAACCGAACGGGGTTGCCGGAACATTTGAGCGTATCGGGTACCAGTCGGGCAAATCCGGTACTGTCCAGCCCCACCCGAACACTGTCCAGTCCAGCCTTGCAACCCTCGGTATCTGTTACTTCCACACGGTACCGGCCCGGTGCAGCCTGCCCAAGAACACTGCTGGCCGAAATGGGTACGCCCGATGGACCCACCCACGCAAACGAAGCCGCCGTGCCGCCCGTAACACGCAGACTAATGGTTCCACTGTTGGGCTGACTACAGAGCGCGTCGCGCACGCTGGGGACCACAGCCAGATTGTTCTGGGGCGATCTGAGCCGCAGCGACGTATCAGCTTTGCAACCCCGCAGCGAATCGGTGGCACTGACTTTGTAATTGCCTTCGGGCAGGTCCGTGATGCGGTTGGTAGTACCGGGCAAAACAGCACCGGCTCCGTTGTTCCAGACGTAAGTATATGAACCTGGCTGACTCGGCGTAATCTGGATGCTGCCGTTGGCAGTCGTACACGCGCTGGGGCCGGTAAGGTTGGCC
>JBBRUB010000134.1:0-7654 GCA_038248175.1 Cytophagales bacterium
ATTTGGTTCGTCATTCTTGGAGCGCCTCATGCTTCCCGGTGCGTTGGGACGTCCTGTTGACGCGCTCGGCGCCGCAATGGGCCAAGTGTGGGTGTTCGCCGTCTTGCTGGTAGTGGTGGGGATAATTTCACCTCCTTTTCCACAAAAACTGTGTCATACAGTTGTACACCCAGCCGCTCTATTTCGTTGGCATTATGCAACGACGCCCGTTTCACGGTGGTGCCGGCCAGCAGTACGGGCGTCAGATTGGCCACCGGCGTTACGGCTCCGGTACGGCCCACCTGGTAGCTGATGGTGTTGAGGGTAGTACTGGCAGCCTGGGCTTTATACTTGAACGCAATGGCCCAGCGCGGACTTTTAGCGGTAAAACCCAGCTGCTCCTGCTGGTCAAAGCGGTTCACCTTCAGCACAATACCATCGGTGCCAAGCGGCAGGGTAAACCGCTTGCTTTCCCACTCGTTAATGTACGCCATGACGGCCTGAATATCGGCGCATGTTTGCCAGGTGGGCGAGACATTAAACCCCCAGCGTTGCAGAGCCACCAGACTTTCTTGATGGGTCTGGAATAGGGTTTCTTCTGACAAAAATGAATAGACGTAGCAGTCGAGCCGGTTTTTGGCTACGGCGGCAGAATCCTGCTTCTTGAACATGCCCGAAGCCGCATTGCGCGGATTGGCCAGCAGCGAATCACCAATGTCTTCGCGTTCTCTGTTGACGCGCTCAAATTCAGCCAAAGGCAAGAACCCCTCCCCCCGTACCTCAAACAAGGCGGGCGGGTTCAGACCGGACGGTACGCTGAGTGGCACCGTGCGAATGGTTCGGATATTGTTGGTGATATCGTCGCCACGGCTACCGTCGCCCCGCGTAACGCCCTGAGTCAGGATACCGTTTTCGTAAGTCAGACTTAGGGCCACTCCATCAAATTTAAGTTCGCAGACGTACTCAAACCCGGCCCCGTCGAGACCCTTTCTGACGCGGTTGTCGAACTCTACAAGGTCTTCTTCCGAATAGGTATTGCCCAGCGAGAGCATTGGAAAGCGGTGGTAAACCTGGGCAAATTCCTTGCTGATGGTGCCGCCAACGCGCTGTGTAGGACTATCGGGAACGCGATATTCGGGATACTGCATTTCCAGATCGGTGAGTTCGGCAAGAAGTTTGTCGAATTGAAAATCATCTATCTCCGAAATACTGTTCTGGTAGTATTGAAAGTTATAGTAATTAAGCAGCTCGGCTAGTTGGACAACACGCTCCTGTGGGGTCATATTTAGTTGGCAGTTTGGAGTAATCAGTCTTTAGAGGCTGTTTGAGTTAATCGCTTTGGCCGCAACATCAGGATAGGCAGTTCGGGCAAAAAGAGATAATTTTACCAACTGAACGAATCTCGCAATACATGCAGCCGCCCTTAATAGCTCCTTCTGTTCTTTCTGCCGATTTCGCCAATCTCCAGCGCGATATCGAGATGCTTAACAACAGTGAGGCCGACTGGTACCATATTGATGTGATGGACGGGCTGTTTGTACCAAATATTTCGTTCGGTTTTCCGGTTCTCGAAGCCATCCGCAAACATACCAAAAAGCCGCTCGATGTCCATCTGATGATTATGCAGCCCGAACGCTACATTGCCGAATTTGCCCGCGCCGGAGCCGACCATATCACGGTACATTACGAAGCCTGTACGCACCTGCCCCGCGTACTGAGCCAGATTCGTGAAGCGGGCTGCCGCGCCGGGGTAGCCCTGAACATGCAGACGCCGGTGGAGGTACTGACCGATATTGCCGACACCTTCGATCAGGTTCTGATTATGACCATCAACCCCGGCTTTGGCGGGCAGCAACTTATGCCGCTGTCCATTCCGAAAGTCCGTAAATTACGGCACCTGCTCAGAACAACGGGCAGTTCGGCCCTGATTGGCGTAGATGGCGGGCTGAACCTCAACAACACGGCCACGCTCACAGAAGCCGGTGCCGACTACGTAGTGGCTGGCACATCGGTGTTCGGAGCCAGCAACCCAGCCGATGCTATCCGTCAGCTCAAGCACAGTAAACAGCTAAACCTGGCGTAGTCATACAGGCTAAGATGGTCTTTCTGAATTACCTTCCTCCGTACAACAAACCCAACATGAAGCAATCGTACCTTTTCCTTGTCCTGAGCTTACTGGTGCTGACAATAGCCTGCGGCACTCAGGAGCAGACCAGCGAGACAACCACCACCGATACAACAGCCACACCACCGCCCGCTCCTGACTGGGCCAAAAACGCGACCATCTACGAGGTAAACACCCGCCAGTTTTCGCCGGAAGGTAACTTCAAAGCCATTGAAGCGCAGCTACCCCGGCTTAAAGAACTTGGCGTTGATATCATCTGGCTGATGCCCATTTTCCCGATCAGCGGGGAAAATAAGAAAGGAACCCTCGGCAGCCCTTACGCTGTGGCCGACTACAAAGCCGTGAACCCTGCCTACGGTACTATGGCCGATTTCAAATCGCTCGTCAACCGCGCCCACGCGCTGGGGCTGCACGTTATTCTGGACTGGGTACCCAACCACACCGGCTGGGACCACGTCTGGACCAAACAGCACCCCGACTGGTACACCCGCGTAAACGGGAAAATGACCGCCCCCGTTGATCCGAAAACGGGCAAACCTACCGACTGGACCGACGTAGTTGATTTGAATTACGACAATCCTGAAATGCGGCAGGGCATGATTGACGCTATGCAGTTCTGGCTGCGCGAGACTGATATTGACGGGTACCGCTGCGATGTGGCCGGATTTATACCGAACGATTTCTGGGCCGAACTGCGCCCGGAGTTAGATAAAATCAAGACTGTGTTTATGCTGGCTGAGTGGGAAGACGAGCCGGATCAGTTCAGGAGTTGCTTCAACATGAACTACGGCTGGAGCATGCATACCATGCTCAAAGCCATTGCGCAGGGTGCCCGCACGGCAGACAAACTTGACTCGCTGCGGCTGGCCAACCAAAAACGGTTTCCGCCCTGGCATTACCAGATGCTCTTTACCCAGAACCACGACGAAAACACCTGGAACGGCACCCTGAACGAATCATTTGGCCCCGCTGCCGACGCCTGTTTTGTCCTGTGCAGTACGCTGGAAGGCATGCCGCTGGTGTATAACGGCATGGAGTCGAACCTGAATAAACGCCTGCCTTTTTTCGAGAAAGATTCCATTGACTGGGGCAATTACGGCAAAACAGACTTCTACAAAGCGTTGTTGACCCTAAAGCACCGCAATACCGCGCTCTGGAACGGACAGGCCGGGGGTAAGCTCATAAAAATTCCTACTGACCACGACCAGCAGGTCTATGCCTTTTACCGGCAGCGCGATTCTGATCGGGTAGTGGTGATTGTAAACCTGAGCAATCAGACGCTGGATTTTCAACTGAACGGCAACGGCTACGAAGGTATGTACACCGACGTATTCATGCACGAGCCGGTAACGCTGAAACCAGATATGACCGTATCACTCAAGCCCTGGGAATACCGGGTGTTGACGAATTGATTTCTGAATTACATGCAGACGCTTTATCTATCGGTACTCTTCCTACTCAGTTTCGCCAGCATCTGCCCGGCGCAGTCGGTGCAGTGGGCGAGCCGGGTCGTTGGCGTATCGTCGGAGAAAAGGGGGGATATCTCCGGCGAGCAATACCGGGCCTCACAAACGCTGGGCCGACCCAGCAAGCTGCTCCAGCCTGGCGAGACGCCCTGCGCCTGGTCGCCGTTTTACGCCGACGGTACCGCCGACGAATGGGTACAGGTGGGGTTTGAGACGCCCATGCGGGCGCGGCAGATTGTGGTGGCCGAAAACGTGAATCCCGGTGCGGTGATCAAAGTCATTGTGTTCGACGAGGCCGGTGCCGAACATGTGGTGTATCAGGGTACTGGTACGCAGCCCCGGCAGGACCCGCTGCTCCGAATTTTCCCGACCGATACCAACTACGTGTGCCGGTCAGTAAAAGTATTCATCAACGGAGCCGCGCTGAAAGGACCAAACCAGATTGACGCCATTGGTATCTCAACCGATAATAAACCCATTATAGCGACCGTCAATGTCTCGAAAGAAACGCCCAAAGACATTCAGAAAGAAAACCTCGGTAAAACCATTAACTCGCCGGGGCAGGAAGTGGCTCCTGTGATCTCGCCCGATGGCCGGACGCTGTACTTTACCCGCAATTTCAACAAAGAAAACATTGGCGGAGCCGACCATCAGGACGTCTGGTACTCGGTGCGGGAGTCGGGTAGCAGCGGCAACCCGGCGGGCTGGCGCGATGCGGTCAACATGGGGCCGCCCATCAACAACTCGGGCGATAACGCCATCAGCGGTATGGCTCCCGACGGGCGCACGGCCTACCTCATCAACGTCTATAAGCCCGATGGCAACATGACGTTTGGCATCTCCAGGTCCATCCTGACCAAAGCAGGCTGGTCAACGCCGGTAGAATGCAAAATCGCGAACAATTATAACATCGAGGTCAACGGCATGAACCAGATGGAGTTCTGTGTCTCGCCCGACGGGCAGTCCATTATTCTGGCCGTGCAGCGCAAAGACACGCGCGGCAACCGCGATCTGTACGTATCCCAGCAGAAGCCCGACGGTAGCTGGGGCGAGCCGGTATCACTGGGGCGGGTTGTCAACACTGCCGACGCCGAGAGTTCGCCGTTTCTGGCTGCCGATGGGCGTTCGCTGTACTTTACATCGTCGGGCCACGCGGGCTTTGGTAATGGCGACATTTTTGTGAGTCGGCGACTGGACGCGTCGTGGGGTAACTGGAGCGAACCCGAAAACCTCGGCCCGGCCATCAACACGCCCGAATGGGACGGTTATTTCACCATTCCGGCCTCCGGCGATTACGCCTACCTGAGTTCGCGGGCGGGGTCGATGGGCGAAGACGACATCTTCCGGCTTAAACTGTATCCCGCCATCAAACCTGACCCGGTGGCTATCATTTCAGGACACGTACTGGACGCTGTCAGCAAAAAACCAATGGCGTCGTCGGTTACATCGTCAGTGCTGGGCGACAGTACCGACCGTTCCAAATTTGATTATAACCCCGAAACTGGTGAGTACCGTATTATTCTGCCCACTCAGAAAACGTACAACCTGACGGCCAGCCGCGAGGGCTATTTCCCAACCACCGAAACGCTGGACCTAAGCAAAGACAAGCGGTTTCGCGATATTAAACGCAATCTGTATCTGGTGAAGATAGCACCGGGCCAGAAAATTGTGATGCGCGAAGTTCTGTTTGAGCAGAGCCAGTTTATGCTGCAACTCGGTGGCAATACCGAACTGGATCGGATTGTAACGATGCTGAATGAACACCCCACGATGGAGCTGCTTATTGAGGGCCATACCGACAATCAGGGCGACTGGGACCTCAACATCAAACTCTCCGAAGACCGCGTTCGGGTGGTGAAAGACTACCTGCTGAAACATGGCATAGCCGAAGAACGCATCCAGACCAAAGCCTGGGGGCCGAGCAAACCAGTGGCCAGCAACACCAACGAAGAGAAGCGTAAACAGAACCGGCGGGTAGAATTCACCATCCTGAAATTATAATAACCCGAATTTTGCGCGTAGGTATTGCCACAATATCTCGCAATACCCTATTTCTGCTAAGTGCGCTGCCTGTATTCGCTCCGGGTCTCCGCCCGTACCGTTTGATACCTACAGCGTCTACTTTAACGTGGGCCCTGTTTAATCTAAAATTCCGTTTGTAGTTTTGAAAAAAATAGTGCGGGTAGTTCGGGAGATAAAATTACCGATTGTGTGTCCCCCCACTGGGTCTTTTTGCATACGCATCAGGTTGGGATACACTCCAGAATCCGAGCAAATTGTTTCGCATTGATTAATTTATAAAATCTCTTAGGAGGATTACAATTGCTACTATAGATTCCTGAATTACCGGGATACCAGTAGCGTCAAAAAACGTAGGTATGAATACATCACTGAAACAGAACGTAGAGGAATTTAACAGGAACGTAAATGAAAATGGCGGCTTCCTGTACACAACCAATGCTCAATTTTCGTCGCACGTAGCCAACAAACGTATTTCGGACGAGATATTCAAACTCATAAAGCCAGAATACAAAACGCTGATGGATATTGGCTGCGGTGATGGCATGTACACGAATAATATCAAACAGAACTTTCCAACGATAGATGTACATGGCTTTGACCCCGCCGATTCGGCCATTCAGATTGCGAAGAAGAAGTACCCGGCTGTTC
This sequence comes from Cytophagales bacterium, assembly GCA_038248175.1. Classification (GTDB taxonomy): domain Bacteria; phylum Bacteroidota; class Bacteroidia; order Cytophagales; family Spirosomataceae; genus Spirosoma. Next base: position 6,241 of record JBBRUB010000134.1, read on the forward strand.
AGTTCAGCACCATCAACTTGTTAGACCCCAACCTGCCCATACCAGACAAAAAATACGATGTAGGTGTGATTCGTGGTGTATTGCACCACCTGGCTGATCAGCAACTTGCCATTTCCAATGCTTTCAAACTGGCTGACAATCTGATTATTATGGAACCCAACGGTAATAATCCGATATTGAAGCTTATTGAAAAAACGTCGAAATACCACATTGAGCACGAAGAACAATCTTTTTTTCAGTGGCAGCTGAAGAATTGGATTCGCAATGCGGGTGGGCGGGTAGATGCCTTCCGGTACGTGGGGTATGTGCCATTTTTCTTTCCAACAGGTCCGGCCAAACTGATTTATGCTCTACAGCCGTTTCTGGAGAAAATTCCGGTGCTGAAGCATATCTTTTCAGCTCAGTTCATTATTGCCTGCTCAAAGAAGTGATTTTGACGCCAATGTAAAGGTTGAACCGGGTGGCCCGAGTCATGCCTGAACGCCATTTCCCAACAAAACTGTAAATAACTTCTTTGTAAAGAATATCTCTCCCAATAGGGTGGGACTTTATACATGAACCCATCCCGACTTACCAACATCCTCTTCTTTACGATTCTGGCCGTAGCTTTCGCGTTACGAATTTATCAATCGGACACGCACGGCATTTACCTCGACGAAAAATATACGCTCGTTATTTCGCAGGGGGTGGCTATGGAGGGAGCCAATCAGCATGACGTTTTTTTTACACCCGGCAAAACCTACTTCACCCCCCAAGAATTCTGGAAAGAGAAGACGTTCGACGATTTTGCCAAGGCCATCCGGCGGGGCGACATTGGCAACAGTCCGGCCTACTACGCGGTGCTGTGGAGCTGGACAGAAGCGTTTGGCCTGAGTGATTTCTCGATTCGGTTTCCGTCGGTGCTATTCAGTACGCTGCTGGTTTGGTTAGTATTTTTGTTTGTCCGGCGGTGGTTCAAATCCGATTGGTTAGCCCTGCTCAGTGCCTTTTTGACGGCTGTGGAGCCATTTTTTGTGGCATACAGTCATATGGCCCGAAACTACTCTATGAGCTTTTTTCTGACTCTGCTGGCTACGCATCTCTTTCTTCTTATTCTGGAGCAGAACCAATTGGGGCGTAAATCGGGCTGGCTTCTGCTGGGCTACGGGGCTACTTTTGTGGTGGCATTACTGTCGCACTACCTGACCATAACGGTGTTTCTATGTCATGGCCTGTATGCCTTGCTACTGGTACGTCCACCGCGCCGGTGGGTGCCATTTGTAGTAGTGGGGATGGTGGGGATCGGGCTGGTCTCGTTCTGGTTTTTATTCGGTGGCGGAGACTACACCTTTCAAACGCTGGCTTATCAGGCTAAGTTTTACCGCAATCTGGCTCTTACAGACCCCTACCGTAACGGGTTTGCCATTATTTTACC
>JBBRUB010000135.1:0-7642 GCA_038248175.1 Cytophagales bacterium
ATACTTGCGTCTCACTTGCGTCAGCAAAACCATCCGGTCATAAGACGCAAGTATGCGTCTCTACATTCACAAATGATCAAGAAAGCCGTTATTCCCGCAGCGGGGTTTGGAACCCGGTTCCTGCCCGCCACCAAAGCGCAGCCCAAAGAGATGCTGCCCATTATTGACCGCCCCACTATTCAGTATGTGGTGCAGGAAGCCGTTGATTCGGGTATCGAAGACATCCTGATTATTACCGGCAAAGGCAAACGCGCCATTGAGGATCACTTCGATCGAAACTATGAACTCGAAACCCGGCTCGAAGAAAAGGAAGACCGGCTTTTGCTCGATGAGATGCGGAGACTGTCCGACATGGCTAATCTACACTACGTCCGGCAACGCGAACTGAACGGTCTCGGCGACGCCATCCGCTACGCCCGCCACCATGTGGGCAACGAGCCGTTTGCTGTGTTGCTGGGCGATACCATCATGGATTCGGTGATCCCCGTTACGCAGCAGCTCATCGACACCTACGCGCAATATGGCTGCTCGGTCATTGCCGTGGAAGAAGTGCCGCACGACAAGGTGAATCGGTACGGTATTGTGGGTGGCAGAGCCATCAGCGACCGGATTTACGCCATCGACACGCTGGTGGAGAAGCCGAACATAGCCGACGCGCCCTCCAACCTCGCCATTGCCGGCCGGTATATTCTGACGCCCGATATTTTTGCGATGCTGGAGCAAACCCCTGCCGGGAAGAATAACGAGATTCAGCTGACCGACGCTATGCTGCTGCTACTCCGGCGCGAAAACCTGTACGCCCACCACATCGAAGGCAAACGCCACGACATCGGCAATAAACTCGACTTCCTGAAAACCACCGTCGAGTTTGCCCTCAAACGCCCCGAATTCGCCGACAAATTCCGGGCGTTCCTGGAGGAGATTCTGAAGAGAGGCTGAGGTTATTTTTTAGTTCCGGCGTACCGGTGTTGAAAAACTTATTGTACCCGCACGGCCAGACTGGCTTCGTCATCTTCGCCGTTGCTGTACCCGTTACCCGGCGTAGAATCCGGGTCGGCAACACCGGCGTTCAAAATCTGCGCGTTTATCGAACCGGAGTTAGCCACCCGTGCCATCAGCGTGAGCATGGCATGACTACCTGCCAGAACGGCGGGTAACGTACCCGTCACAGTTTGGCCGCTTATGGTGAAGCCTGTGCTGTTAGTCAGTTGCCAGCCGGTGGGCAGCAGGGTGGCAACACTGACGTTACTTGCCGATGCTCCGCCCCGGTTACTCACCGTCAGGCTCAGACTTATAATCTGGCCATCGTCGACTACCAATCGGTCGCCGACGATGGCCAAACTCAAGTCGGCAGTGGTGGGATCGGTGGGGGGCTGGCTGGACTGTACGGGGGGCAGGGGCACCTGGCGGGGATTTGGCGAGATAAACACCGCCGTACCGGCGTCGGGCGTGCGCAGGTCGAGCTGGGCAGCATCGTCCTGGCCGTCTTCGGTGCCGGAGTCGGGCTGGCTGTCGGGGTCGGGCAAAGGGCTGGCCGTAACCTGGCCAAACACAACGTACCGGCCTGGCTGGTTGGGCTTCACCCGAAACGCAAACGACTGACTGGCATTGGCCAGAATATCCACTGGCCCAACGTTTATGGCACTGCTGCTATAACTGACCGCTGACGAGACTGCATCCACAAACGTCATGTTGGGTGGTAACAAACTCTGCATCTGTACGCCCGTTGCTGCAACCGGACCGCTATTAGCCAGCGTCAGCGTCACCAGTACGGGCTGATCTACGGTAGGCGTCCGGGTATCGGACTGCATGCTCAGCGACAGATCGACTCTGGTGCAGATACTGAACAGCGGGCCTGGTGCGCTGGACACGGCGGGACTGCTGGCCACCACACGCAGCCGATACTGGGTACCCGCAGGCATATCGTCGGGTAACTGCGCCACGAGTGGACTGCTGGTGCCGGTAGCCAACGTGGTTTCGCCGGCAAACGAGCCGGTCGCGTCTGACAAACGGAGTGTATATACGTTACCGGAGTTCAGCGGTCCGTTCTCTACGTCGAAGGCCGTGCTAATGGTGCCACCGGTGCAGGGCTGGGTGGGTTGCTGGCTGGTGATGGTCAGCACAGGCGGAACGCCAGTAACCGGCTCCATTGGATAGTACATGATGTTCCGGCCATTGAGCAGGTATTGTATAAATGAGATGCCTGGCCCACTATCACCCTGTTTGCGGACTGAGAAGCGGTAACGCCCCGGTTCTACACCCCCCACACCGCCAGAAATGGGGGGATAGTTGCGCAGGTAATTAAAATTGGCAAACTGTTCCCAATCGGGTGCCTGATTGGCGGGCGGGGCCATAGTCCAGCCCGAGTCGTTGAATGCCCCGTCTAAACGCTGTAGTCTGACTTCAACCGGCCCGGTAGCCTGAACCATTGCGTAAAAGCTATGACTCTGATCTTCGTAGCGGTAGCCAATGCGCTGGACAATGGGGTCGGCAGTGCCGCTAATTTCGGCCTGGCGCAGTACTGGCTGGGGGGGCGTGGCCGTGGCAAAATAGTTGACCGTAAAAGGTTCGCCGAGGGTTCCGGTCAGGGCTGGGTGCGTGGCCACGGTACGGAGCTGATACTGACCGTCGGGCAGGTTGCTGGGTAGCGTAAACAGAATCGGATTATTGGTGCTGCGCCCCGACTCTGCCACCGTAGTGCCGTCGCTGGTTCTTACGAGTTGTGCAAAATATTGATTGTCAGTTTCCTGTGGGTTGCTCCGTACTGAAGCAGCTACTATGGTTTCGCCAGGCCGGCGCGATAGAGGCAGGGTATAGCCGCTACTAATCAGGCTGGCATCGCTGGTGGGTAGAGACGGACTGGCGTTCTGGAAAAAGGCACTGGATAGATGCTGATCCCACGAAGCCACAAACCGGATGGCACCCTCGCCGGACATATGCGTATCGTCGGCCCGGTTGACGGGGCCAATGATGGTATCTGTGGCGGGGCCGGGAAATACGGCGGGCACATCGGCAATGAGCTGGTTTTGAGCGGCAATAACGTGGGGATTGGTCTGTCCGCCAATGTAGCTGACCCGCGAGACCATCCACGGCAGGACATAGCCCGTTTGCTGACGACTCTTTTCGATCACCTGCCGGATATTGCTGAAATACGTTTGCTGACTGGTGTGCGGATCACTCTCGCCCTGATGCCAGAGTACGGCCCGCGCGCCGGTACGTGCCACATAATGCTGCAAGACCACGCCCAGCCGCCGATATACCGCCGAGTGCTGGGTGGGGCCAATGGCACCCGTTGCCGACTGTTGCCACTGATCGCTGGAGGTGCCGCCGAGGGCCGCGCCCAGAAACAAAACCGGTACGTTGAGTCGTTGCACGAGGGCATCGCCCAGCATGCCCCAAATGTGGGGTGGCTGGCTTGGCCCAATGCTGCTGCCGTAGCTGACGTGGCTGAACCGCAGGGGCAACAGCTGTTCGCTGAGACTGTCCTGCCGAAAATCGACGCAGGACACCCGGTCATCTGCCGCACCCGGTACCCGCTGAAACCCTCCGTACACATTGGACTGACCGGCAATAACAAACACTTCGCCCACACCCACCCGGTTGACGCTGGTCTGGTTCAGCACTGTACTCCCGTTCTTGGCCCGCACGTCGAGCCGATACCAGCCCGCTGTTACGGTTACGTTGCCCCGAAAGGCTTTGGTATCCGCCAGAAAAGAAAGTGGTGTCCAGGTCGTAACCTTACCCTGCCCAGCAGTCAGCGGTACAAAGCGGGCTTCGACGGTAGTAGCAGTTGGCGGGGCAAGTCCGGCGACGAGGACGCTGGTCTGATTGTCGTTCCCGCGCTGGAAGACCATGCGCGGTACGGGGCTGCTAACGCTCAGTTGCGCCAGCGTGAGGGTGGGCCATAGACAGCTCAATGCCAGGCAGCACCAGAGACGAAGAATACACATGTTTTTACGTGTGAGTTGACTAAGCAAAGAGTCACAAATAATGCCAAGTATATTCTTTGTACCGCATTAAATAACTAAATGGTGGTTATGGCTGATTTTCAGGCTGATAGAATAAGGCCAGCCGATTAGAGCCGTCTTCAATTCAGAACCCGCAGACTGAGTTGTGCTTCGTCGTCTTCGCCATTGTCGTAGCCGTTACCCAGTGTAGAATCCGAATCGGCGGGGGCGGGCGGTCTGGCTTTGTTTATCCCCAACTGTTAAAAAGTGAGTAGCCAATGTGGCGCAATAAGCTTTGTGCTTAATTGAATTCTACTCGGGGAGAATGACAGGTACCAACATTACTGCATTGTTTCAACGCTTCGCTTCTTTGAACGTAGGCGTTATTGGCGACTTCGCACTTGATTTATATTTTAGATTACAAACCAGCACAGGTGAACGCTCACTGGAAACCGGGCTGGATGTGTTCTGGGGGAGCCAGGCCTGTGCTTCACTGGGAGCGGCTGGCAACGTTGTGCAGAATTTACGTGCCCTGGGGGTGACGCACAGCTGGGTAATTGGCTGCGTAGGCGATGACTTGTTTGGGCGCGAAATGCAGCATCTGCTGCGGGTAATGGGGGTGCAGACACCGTACTTACAGACAGTAACCGAGCAATGGGATACCTGCGTTTATACCAAACCCAATCAGGATAGACAGGAAGCCAATCGGATCGATTTTGGTACGGCCAATGCACTACCCGATGCGCTGTTCGATGCGTTGCTGACCGGCCTGGAGCAACTGCTGGCTGACCTGGATGTTCTCATCATCAATCAGCAGTTTACCAATCCGTTACTGACCCAAAAACGGGTAGCGGTACTCAATCAGTTAATGGCCCGTTTTCCCAACGTTCAGTTTGTGGCGGATATGCGCGATGTGGGCATGTCTATTCGCGGGGCTACACTAAAAGTGAACACGGCTGAACTCGCTAAATTCCTCAGTATCGACCCGCCCGCTGATCCTGATCTGGCCTGGTGTACGGAGAACGGAACGGCCTTTCGGGAGCAAACGGGTGGTCCGCTCCTGATTACCCGGGGTCATTCGGGTATTTTGTACCTCGATGATGTTGAGACGCAACTCGTTGACGGCCTGCCGCTGCGTGGTGAACTGGATACCGTAGGGGCTGGTGATACTGTTGTGGCAACGTGGGCGGCCTGCATAGGTGCCGGGGCTACCCCCAAACAAGCCCTGGAGATAGCCAATCTGGCTGCGGCCGTTACGGTGCAGAAACTGGCGCAAACGGGTACCGCCAGCCTGTCCGAAATTCTCCACCTTTACAACACACACACCGCTTATGATTACCGATAGTTTACAGCAGTGTCGTCAGGAAATGCACGCGCACCTTACCACGGAGTTACTGCCTTTCTGGACTGCGCGAACAGCCGACGAGATCAACGGCGGATTTATCACGCATTTTGATCAATACGGAGCCGATACGGGTGAAGACGAGAAATCCCTCATTGCCCAGGCCCGATCCATTTATACCTACGCGTCGGCACACCGGGCGGGATACGGTAATGGTGATCTGGCCGGGCTGGCGCGGCACGGGGTCGATTACCTCATAGCGCGCCTGTGGGATCAGGAGTACGGTGGCTTTTACTGGATGACCAATCGGCAGGGTGAGGTCATAGATGATCAGAAAATAGTCTATGGCCAGAGTTTTGCTATCTATTGCCTGAGTGAATATACGCTGGCCACGGGCGATGTTCGTGGGGTTGAGTACGCACAAAAAGTATTCGATTTATTGCAGAAATACGCTTCGGATACCCGGTATGGCGGCTATTTTGAAATGTTCCGTCGCGACTGGACTCTGAAAGGGCCGGGGGCCGCCGGGGGTGATCGAAAAACCCTCGATGCGCATATGCACCTGATGGAAGCGTTTACTACCCTGTATGAATGTACGCAAGCGCCTGTACACCGTCGAAAACTGCTGGAAGTAATTGATTTGCTGGTTACTAAAATCATGCACCCGGTGCAGGGAACGGGCGTGCCACAGTTCTGGGCTGACTGGCAGGTAGCTCCGCAAATCAAGTTCGATGTGATCTGGGGCTGGGATCGGTTTACGGAGGATGGTGTAAAACGAGCGGCTGAGGACAATACCAGCTATGGCCATAATGCTGAGTTTGCCTGGCTGCTGCTGCACGCACTTACTGTACTGGGTATTCCACACGAAACCTACCGGGACCAACTGAAGAAATCATTTTCTCATGCGGTTAATTACGGAGTGGACTGGACATTTGGGGGCGTTTTTGTGGAGGGATCACACAGTGGCGAGATATATGATTGTGAGAAGGAGTTCTGGCAACAGGCCGAAGTGCTGATCGGGTTTCTGGATGCCTATCGGATTTTTGGTGATGACGTCTATTGGAAAGCCTACGAGAATGTCCATCGGTTTGTGATGGACAAAATGATTAACCATTCAGCTGGTGAATGGTGGCCACTGATGACCCGTCAGGGCGTTCCGATCTGGACACACATGAGCCATTCATGGAAAATCAACTACCATACAGTACGCTCGGCCGTTCAGGTCATTAATCGGTTAGATAAACTGCTGGCAGTTAGCAGCTAATGCTCTGTTTTAACAAGAGCCGGTGCAGTTCTTTATGCTACCCGTAGTCATATCACGATGCAGTTTCCCAAGAAGATTCATGCGGTTACCGAAATGGGTTTTCTGATAGAAATCGTGTTTTTTTTATTGGCCTACGCCCTCGAAACAAACTTGTGAGATACAACTCTTGAATTCAACTTTAAAATGCAATTCACTTAATCTTCTTTTTTGGTTCGTTGCCGGGTCTTGGTTGGGTGAGACTCTGGCAACGAACCAAAAAAGAAGTCAGTCGGATAGGAAGCTAATACGTAGTTTTGGGTGTCTAAATCCAACTTCGCTATGGCCCACCATACCCAACTCACTATCCCCCAAAAATACCAAATACAGGTACTACACCAAACCCGCATCGCTCAGAAAGACATCGCCAGGCAAGTGGGGGTCTCGCCTGCCACCATCAGCCGTGAACTGGCCCGCAACCGCCTGACATCTCCAAACCAGGCCTATCAGGCTGAATACGCTCAACAACAGGCCCACCAACAACGAACCAGGCGAACACCTTACAAACTCAAAGGACCACTTCTGGAGCGGGTCAAAACTGATTTCCGGCAGGACTTGCTGAATGCAGGAAAGGGCAACGGCGAACATGGCTACGGCATTCCGATTCCGGCACCGCTGAAAAACGGGCAGAGTCACAGCCTGAGCATCCGCGTGTCAGGTACGGGTTTTGTGCTGAGCAATTCACCCCGGACCATTACCTGTTCGCCATCTGGCGGGCGGCTGGCTGCCCCTGACGAAGCCGTTGCGGGCTTAGTGGTGTATCCTAATCCGACTACCGATCAGGTGACGCTGGCTTTCTTTCTGGACGAGCGGGAAACTGCTCAGGTAACGATTGTTGACGTGCTGGGCCGGGCGGTCTACACCAATCGGGTGGTGGGCGAAGGCAAAACGCACCGCGAACCCGTCTCGTTACGGGGGCAGGATGCTGGTACGTTCATTGTGCGGGTGGCCAGCGGGAAGCGTAAGCTGAGCGGTAAGGTCATCTTAATGCGCTAAGGCCATGTGGATACAACGACTTATTTGGTTAGCGGGGCTGGTGGCCCTGCTAACCAC